>NZ_CP159332.1:1202813-1503516 GCF_045057105.1 Maribacter sp. LLG6340-A2
AGCCAAAATTCTTTAAAACTTTAGCCTTTTTGTTGATAAACTAGCCCATTTTATAACTGCAAAAAAATTACTTTTGCTTGCTTATTAAAAACATTTAAGCATCATACAATGAGCAGTGTAAAAAAAGCGTCTTCAGCCTTAATTTCAGTTTTTCATAAAGACGGATTAGAGCCAATAGTAAAGAAATTTCAAGAATTAGGAATCACTATTTACTCCACCGGAGGAACCGAAAAATTTATAACTGATTTAGGAATTGACGTTGTTCCCGTAGAGGACGTAACAAGCTACCCTTCTATTTTAGGGGGAAGAGTAAAAACTTTACACCCAAAAGTATTTGGCGGTATTTTAAACAGACAGGACAACGAAAGTGATGTTGCCCAATTGGCAGAGTTTGAAATTCCACAGATAGACATCGTTATTGTTGATCTATACCCATTTGAAAAAACAGTAGCTAGCGGTGCACCAGAACAAGATATCATTGAAAAAATCGACATAGGTGGTATTTCGCTTATACGTGCAGCAGCTAAAAACTTTAAAGATGTAACCTGTGTTTCCTCAATGGAAGATTATGCAGATTTCCTTGAAGTTATATCCGCAGATAACGGAAACATCAGCTTAGAGGATAGAAAGCGTTTTGCCGCAAAAGCATTTAATGTTTCTTCTCACTACGATACTGCTATATTCAACTACTTCAACCAGAATCAGGATTTAGCCTCATTAAAGATCAGCGAAACTTCTGGTAAGGTATTACGCTATGGAGAAAACCCGCATCAAAAAGGATTCTTCTTTGGCGATTTTGATGCCATGTTCTCTAAATTGCACGGTAAGGAATTGTCATACAACAATCTATTAGATGTTGATGCAGCGGTAAACCTAATGCTAGAGTTTAAGAACGACGCTCCCACTTTTGCAATTCTAAAGCACAACAATGCTTGTGGATTGGCACAAAGAGACACATTACACCAAGCTTATGTTGACGCTTTGGCCGGTGATCCTGTTTCTGCATTTGGTGGTGTTCTTATCAGTAACAAAGAAATAGACAAGGCTACTGCAGAGGAAATCCACAAATTGTTCTGTGAGGTCGTTATAGCACCAAGCTACAATGCAGAAGCAGTGGAAATTTTAAAAGGCAAGAAAAACAGAATCATCCTTATACAAAATGAAGTTGAGATGCCAGAAATGCAAGTAAGAACTTGTTTAAATGGTATGTTGCTTCAAGAAAAAGACCATAAAACGGATACCGTTGCAGATTTGACCAATGCAACAGATACCAAGCCAACAGATCAAGAGTTAGAAGATTTAATTTTTGCTTCTAAACTTTGCAAGCACACAAAATCCAACACCATTGTTTTAGCCAAAAACAAACAACTTTGTGCAAGCGGTACCGGACAGACCAGTAGGGTTGATGCTTTAAACCAGGCCATACACAAGGCTCAATCCTTTAATTTTGACCTTAAAGGTGCGGTTATGGCAAGTGATGCCTTCTTCCCTTTCCCCGACTGTGTTGAAATTGCGGATAAAGCCGGGATCACCAGTGTAATACAACCTGGCGGATCCATCAAGGACCAATTAAGTATAGATTATTGCAACGAACACAAAATTTCAATGGTGATGACGGGTACACGTCATTTCAAGCATTAATTTCATTACTTTTGTCGATGAAATACACCCTTTTATCTAAAATTTAAACATCATATATGGGATTTTTTGATTTCTTGACCGAGGAAATAGCTATAGATTTAGGTACGGCGAACACCCTTATCATCCATAATGACAAAGTTGTTGTCGATAGCCCATCTATCGTTGCCAGAGATAGAATTAGCGGAAAAATAATTGCAGTTGGTAAAGAAGCCAACATGATGCAAGGAAAGACCCATGAAAACATAAAGACCATTAGACCATTGAAAGATGGTGTAATTGCAGATTTTGACGCTTCTGAAAAGATGTTGATGATGTTCATTAAGAATATTCCGGCATTAAAGAAGAAATGGTTTCCACCAGCATTGCGTTTGGTTATCTGTATTCCTTCTGGTATTACAGAAGTAGAAATGCGCGCAGTAAAAGAATCTGCAGAACGTGTTAACGGTAAAGAGGTGTATTTGATCCACGAACCAATGGCGGCGGCAATCGGTATTGGTTTGGATATTATGCAACCAAAAGGTAACATGATCGTTGATATAGGTGGTGGTACCACAGAAATTGCCGTAATTGCACTTGGGGGTATTGTTTGTGACAAATCAGTAAAGATTGCAGGTGATGTTTTCACCAATGATATTATCTATTACATGCGTACACAGCACAACCTTTATGTTGGTGAAAGTACGGCTGAAGCAATTAAGATAGAAATTGGTTCGGCAACAGAGGATTTACAATCTCCCCCAGATGAAAAATCTGTACAGGGTCGTGATCTATTAACGGGAAAACCAAAACAGGTTCAGATTTCTTATAGAGAAATAGCTAAAGCCTTGGATAAATCTATATTACGTGTAGAAGATGCGGTTATGGAAACCTTATCCCAGACGCCACCAGAATTAGCAGCGGATATTTACAATACCGGTATTTACCTTGCAGGTGGTGGTTCTATGCTTAGAGGACTTGATAGAAGATTGTCCCAAAAAACAGATTTGCCCGTTTATATTGCAGAAGATCCGTTACGTGCCGTAGTACGTGGAACCGGTATTGCACTAAAAAATCTAGAACGTTATAAGAGTATTTTAATCAAGTAACAAGTAGTTATTTTCAATGGAATAATCTTTTTGCCAAATCTAAACTTTAAGAACACTCTAAGATCATTTAACAATAATTGAAGATTATAGTTCTGGTTTGCCTGTATGGCAAGCTAAATCAGTAAAAATATAAGGGTGAATGCAGCAGATCATAAATTTTATAATTAGGTACAAAACCTTTTTACTTTACTTTTTCCTATTAGTAATATCCTTGATCTTTACGTTTCAATCCCATTCATACCATCAATCAAAATTTTTAAATTCATCTAATTATCTTACCGGAAATATTTATTCCCTTTCGGATAATATAACCTCCTATTTTGGACTCCGGGAAGAAAACGATAGATTGGTAGAAGAGAACAGAAGGCTTCGTAACAAGCTATTCAATTCAACTTTATTGACCACCTCTAAACTAGATTCCACAACTACTGATTATGAAGTAATTAAAGGTAGGGTCATTAACAATAGTTATGCTGATCAGCGTAATTACATTACCATAAACAAAGGTTCAAAAGATAGTATAACACAAGATATGGGGGTTATTACGGATAAAGGTATTTTAGGTATCGTGGAGAATACCTCAAATAATTTTGCCACAGTACAGAGCATATTGAGCGAAAAATCTACCATAAACGCAAAAATTAAAAATTCCAATCATTTTGGCTCCTTGGTTTGGAAAAACACACAAGATTATAACGTGGTGCAGTTAATAGATATACCCAGACTTGTTCCTTTAACCATTGGTGACACCATTGTCACCGGGGCAATGAGCAGTATATTTCCAGAGAACATCCCTATTGGAACTATCAAAAATTTTGATCTTGATAATTCTAAAAGTTTTTATTTTATTGATGTGGAATTGTTTAATGACATGACCAATATTGGCAATATCTACATTATTAAAAACCGCAACCGTAAAGAAGTATTGGAACTAGAAGCAGAAACACAGAACAATGATCAATAGCGGTTTCTTTCTTATTGTAATTAGATTTGTGCTATTGATTTTAGTTCAAGTCCTAATATTCAACAACCTTAACTTTTTTGGATACATAAACCCGTTAATTTATATTCTATTCCTTTATTGGTACCCTATTAAACAAAACAGAACCACATTTATAATCACTTGTTTTATATTAGGATTACTGGTTGATGTTTTTTCGGACACCTTGGCCATAAATGCAGCGGCAACGGTAACCATAGCTTATTTACGACCAACCATAATGCGATTTGTTTTTGGGGTCAATTATGAATTTCAAAGTTTTAAGTTAAACAACAGCACCAAAGCACAACAATTTACGTTTTTAGCGTTATTAACTATAATACATCACTTGGTATACTTCACTTTAGAAATTTTTAGCTTTTCAAATAGCTTATTAATTTTACAGAAAACGGTTACGGTAGGTATTGCCACGTTGATATTAAGTATTTTGTTCAGCACATTATTTAGTAGCAGAAAAGAATGAGAAAAATTCTTTTATCTTCTTTGATCATCCTTATAGCCATTGCGTTTTTGGGCAGGCTATCCTATTTGCAAATTTTCAGTTTTTCTACCGATCATGTTTTGGATGACCCTGCGATCAAGGCCATATACGACTATCCCGAAAGAGGTTATATCTATGACAGAAACGGTAATTTATTAGTCGGTAATGATCCTGCTTATGATGTAATGGTTATACCAAGGGAAGTAAAACCATTGGACACCTTGGAATTTTGTGGTCTATTAGGTATTGACAAGGAAAAATTTATTGAAAAATTAAGAAAGGCCAGGGTATATTCCCCTAGACTGCCTTCGGTACTGGTACCACAATTGTCCAAACAGGATTATGCCAAGCTTCAAGAGAAAATGCGTAAATATACCGGATTCTATATCCAAAAAAGGTCTTTGCGTTATTATGATACCCCAAGTGCGGCCAATGTCTTAGGATATATTAGTGAAGTTAACGAAGGGGACTTGGCCGTAAACAAATATTACGTACAGGGAGAACTTAAAGGCCGTACAGGAGTAGAACGCTATTACGAAGATTTATTACGTGGCCGAAAAGGGGTACAGTATATTCAGAAAGACCGTTTTAATAGAGATATTGGCCCTTATAAAAATGGTGCTCTGGACACCCTACCGGAACAAGGCAAGCAAATAAGTATTACCATAGACAAAACCTTACAGGAATATGGTGAAACTTTAATGAACGGAAAAAGAGGAGGAATCGTAGCCATTGAACCGGCAACAGGAGAAATTCTCTCTATGATTTCAGGACCTACCTACGACCCAGCCTTATTGGTAGGTAGGGAGCGTTCAAAAAATTATACGAAATTATACAACGACACTATAGCCAACCCTACATGGGATCGCTCCATTCATGCCCAGCAACCTCCTGGTTCACCGTTTAAAACATTGAACGCATTAATTGCTTTACAAGAAGGCGTAATTGACGAAAATACCAAGATTCAGTGCTATAACGGCTTTTACGTAGGCCGAAAGAAAAAAGGATGTCATTGTGGTGGAGGCCTTAGGGATGTACATAGTGGTATTTATGTTTCATGCAACGCTTTTTTTGCTGGAGCTTTCAAAAAAATCTATGAGAAATTTGAAACTACGGATGAAGGAATGGATGTATGGGAAAAACACATGCGGAGCTTTGGCCTTGGTGATTATTTAGGTTACGACTTACCTTTTGGACAAAAAGGTAGAATTCCTAGTAAGGAATACTATGATAAATGGTATGGCGATAATAGATGGAGTGCCTCATATATCATTTCAAATTCCATAGGACAAGGAGAAATATTGGCAACACCCGTTCAATTGGCAAATATGACTGCGGCAATTGCAAATAGAGGGTTTTATTTTACCCCGCATATTTTAAAGAAAATTGAAGGGAAAGATATTACCATACCAAAATTTACCGAAGCAAAACGCACCACCATAGACCCTAAACATTTTGAACCCGTGATCCAGGGCATGACAGATGTATATAAGAAGGGTACTGCAAAATGGCTTCAAGTACCAGGTATAGAAATAGCAGGTAAAACAGGAACGGCAGAAAACTTTACAAAAATTGATGGTGTACGCACCCAACTTACAGACCATTCTGTCTTTGTTGCATTTGCACCCGTGGACGATCCTAAAATTGCCATTGCGGTATATATTGAAAACGGATATTTTGGCTCCAGATACGCGGGTCACATCGCTTCTCTTATGATTGAAAAATATCTTAAGGGAGAAATTACCAGAACCGACCTAGAAAAGCGAATGTTGGAAAAAACATTGGAAGCCGAATACGCCAAACCCTACAGTGGTGAGGAGTTTAAAATCAATGAGCGTGTCTGGTAGAAGTATCCTAAAACGTATTGACTGGTTAAGCGTGTTCATTTATTTGGCGCTTGTTCTTATTGGGTGGGTCAATATTTATTCCAGTACTTTTTCTGAAGAGCATGCCTCTATTTTTGATTTTGGAACGCTGTATGGCAAGCAACTTTTTTTTATTGGCGTAAGCCTAGTTACCATTGTCATTATTCTGGCACTAGAAGTTAATTTTTACGAAAGGTTCTCCAGCCTATTATATTTAATTTCGATCATATCACTCATAGGCTTATTTTTATTTGGTAAGACAATAGCCGGTGCCACATCATGGTATGACCTAGGGTTCTTTAACCTACAACCGTCAGAACTGGCAAAGGTGGCCACCGCATTGGCTCTGGCCAAATATTTAAGCGATATACAAACGGATATTAAAAGACGAAAAGATCAGCTTTACGCCCTCTTGGTCATATTAATACCAGCTCTACTCATTATACCACAACCTGACCCCGGTAGCGCCTTGGTATTTTTCGCCCTCATTTTTGTTATTTTCAGAGAAGGACTACCACTGTTTTATTTGGCCATTATAGTAAGTCTTATTTTGGTATTTGTAATCACCTTAAAATTCGGGACCGTTTGGTTGATCATTGGCCTAGCTCTTTTTATCATATTACTTTATGGATTTAAAAGAAAGAGTTTTAAAATTCCCGTGATTCCCCTAAGTCTGGTCACTATTGCAACAATCGTTTTTTCTTTATCGGTAAATTTTGTGTTCAACAATGTATTTGAACAGCGCCATAGAGACCGTTTTAGTTTATGGCTTAGACTAGAAAAAGACCCGGATAAATTGGATCAAATACGAAAGACCATTGGCTATAACACCCATCAATCTGAAAAAGCTATTGAATCTGGCGGATTTTTTGGCAAAGGATTTTTGGAAGGCACCAGAACTAAGGGCGATTTTGTACCTGAGCAACACACTGATTATATTTTTAGTACCGTTGGTGAAGAATGGGGCTTTGTAGGTACTGCCACCGTTATATTGCTATTTACAACACTTTTTCTACGATTGATATCCTTGGCAGAACGACAAAAAAATGCTTTTGCCAGAATGTACGGTTATGGGGTTATATCTATCTTGCTGATCCATTATTTCATTAATATAGGTATGGTCATTGGTGTTTTACCCACCATTGGTATTCCCTTACCGTTTTTTAGTTATGGTGGTTCTGGACTCTTATTCTTTACAATTCTTTTATTTATATTTTTAAGGTTGGACACCAATAGACTTAAAGAAAGTTTTTAAAACTTCCAACCTACCGTATTTGTAGTAGCCTCAAAATCCTTCTGGTCCGTATTAGGCAATTTGGCAAAAAAATCTATGCCGGTCTCCTCCTCAATCGCATCGATATTGACCACAAAATTTCTTAATGAAACAAATTGAGGTTTATTGGGAATCAAAAATGAAATTGTTTGTATGCTATTATTCTTTTTACGCGCCACTATTTTATAGAACGCATTGGGAACATCAACATCTTCATCGCCAATTTCTTCCAGTCCATTCTCTAAAACACCTCCCGTAAAGACATACAATGTACCGTATTGTTTTGCCCAACGCCTTACTTGCTTCTCTAGATCGTTCCAAATACCGGCATTGAACTCCCTATCTTGTGGACTTATATTACTGGTATAAAACGTTTCGTCATACGCTTGTTTGGTAAACCTACGATCACCCGCTGGCACTAAATGTCCACGATCATAACCTGACCCCTTATAATTTCTCCAGTCTGCAGATTTTGAAGAAACAAATGGATCTTCCACAAAATAAGGTCGCTTTCGGTCATCATAGGTTAAATGACTTTTATCTAGTACATAGGCTACCCACTCCGCTTGCTCAAAAGGTTCATTATATGATAAGGTATAATAAGAATGTTCTACTATTTCATCTGTTGTGGAACTAGGCAAAAGCTCCTTTGGAAAGTTGTTGTCCAGACTCCTGTTTTCCTTATTGGAATAGGGTGCAGGTGTATAGAAATTCTCAAATAGCCAAAACCCCACCACACAGATTAAGATAAGTACACTATAAATAGTTCTGCTTCTTTTATAATATGCCATGGGCCAAAATTACCGTAATTTTGTAAGAAAGGCACCAAATCATCGACCAATTAAAATAGCTATAAAACCGAAAAAGAAAATTATGATGTTAACTTGGAAAGATATTATTCATTTTACCGTAAACGGCAACCCTGAGCCCGACAAAAGGGTGGAAAAAACAGCTTCTGAATGGAAGGAACTACTAACGCCAGAACAATTTAGGATTACTAGAAACAAAGGTACGGAGGCACCACATTCCGGAGCTCTTTGCAGCGCACATGAAGCAGGTAAATATGAATGTATTTGTTGTGGATCACCCTTGTTCGATTCTACCATAAAGTTCGAATCAGGTACAGGTTGGCCCAGTTTTACACAACCTATAAAAGAGAACGCTATTAAGTACCATAAAGATAGTTCTTTTGGTATGGTACGGGTAGAAGTACTTTGCAATACATGCGATGCCCATTTAGGACATATTTTTCCTGATGGCCCAGAACCAAGCGGTTTACGTTATTGTATAAATTCAGAATCCATGCAATTACAAAAGGAAGCGATCAATGAGTAATATTAAAATGGAAACTGCTACAGTGGGTGGTGGATGCTTTTGGTGCACTGAAGCCGTATTTCAAGAAGTTAAAGGGGTTCATAAAGTAATTTCAGGATATACCGGTGGTTCTGCCCCCGGAAGACCTACGTATAGGGAAATCTGCTCTGGTCTTACCGGCCATGCCGAAGTGGTGCAGATAACATTTGACCCAAGCATCATTTCCTATGAGGATATCCTTATCATTTTTATGACTACCCATGACCCTACAACTTTGAACAGACAAGGTGCCGATACCGGAACACAATACCGCTCCGTTATTTATTATCATAATGACGAGCAACAGAAAAAGGCTAAAATAATACTTGGTGAAATGGAAACTATCTATGAAAAGCCCATTGTAACGGAATTAAGTCCGTTAGGCATATTCTATGATGCTGAAGACTATCATCAAGATTACTATAAGAACAATACCGACCAAGGGTACTGCCAAGTGGTCATTAATCCTAAATTGGCCAAATTACGCAAACTTCACGCCGATAAGCTTATAAATTAACAGCGATTATAGTTCGTCTTAAAATAAATTCAGCTGGTCTATAGCTATTCTTGATTCGCCTATAAATTCCATAAAATTTATGGGCGAATTGTATTATAGGGTTCATAACATATAAACCTACTTATTATGAATACCCAAAAGTCTATTTATCTAATTACCTTAGGCCTGTTTACCCTTGCAATTCTTGGATCCATCGTCAATTCTATTATTAATTATGATGAAGTAGCTGCCACTTTTATTAAACTTGGTTACCCTATTTACCTCATACATCTTCTGGGAGTTTTTCAATTTATAGGGTTATTATTGATTATCATCAATAAGACCTATTGGATATTGGAATGGGTCTATGCCGGTTTTTTCATGAACCTTGTCCTGGGTGCCATAGCACATTTAGCTATTAAGGACGGTAACGGAGCTGCCGCCGTTATTTGCACGATTCTCCTTTTCTTAACCTATATTCTAGGCAAAAAAGTTCGTAATTACGAAGATGAGAAGAATCAGCGAAAATCGTTTTACACCCCCTATAAAGTCACGTAATAAAAAAAGTCGCTGTACAACATACAGCGGCTTTTTTATTTAAAAACTATTTAATTCTTTACACTGGCCAGTTTACCATTTTTAATATTGTTGATTTTTAAATCTTCCAATACATTTACCGCTTCTTCAACATAGACATCCTTAGCCAAGTTCTTGTGCCATCTGTCTCTCTTTTCTCGTAAAACGGAATCTTTTGTAAATAATTGCTCTTCATAACCCAAAGACTTAAAAGTAAGCTTGGAATCATAGTCCGTCAATTTCTTGAAATAATTAGATTGCTCTTTATCTTTCAATTTTTCCTCCTTGTACGTATCGTAATTCAAGGAAATCTCTGTTTCTTCCTGCTCTGCCTTAAGCCATTTGGCATTCTCCTCTATAAGTCTAATTTGCTCACTGGCCTCCATACGTTTTTTACTTTTTGCAATGGCCTTATCATAATCAATGTAACCATCCCAGACCTTATAATCGGCAGCAGTAATCTTATCCCAACCTAACGGATTGGATTGATCTCTTTCTCCTAAATCAATGTAGCTATACCTGTCTGGCACTACAATATCACTTTTAACTCCTTCCAACTGTGTGGAACCTCCATTAATTCTATAAAATTTCTGGGTAGTAATTTTGATGGCCCCCAAATCTCCATGCTCATTACTTCTTAGCATGTTATTTAAAGGTATAACATTCTGTACGGTACCTTTTCCAAACGTTTGCTTGCTACCAATTACAATAGCACGTTTGTAATCTTGCATGGCGGCCGCTAAAATTTCAGATGCTGATGCAGATAGCTCATTAACCAAAATCACCAATGGTCCGTCCCACTGAATTCTCTCATCCTTATCATCATACACATCCTTTCCTTTATCCTTAGAACGCACCTGAACAATTGGTCCGTCCTTAATGAATAGACCCGCCATTTCAACAACAGTCTTTAAAGATCCACCACCATTATCACGCAAATCCAGAATAAGACCTTCCATGCCTTCTTCCTTTAAACGCTCAACTTCCTTAGCCACATCTGTCGCTGCATTTCTTTCACTATAATCATTGAAATCTACATAAAACTTAGGAAGATTAATGATACCGAATTTTTCGTCACCTTTTATAATATTCGCAGATTTGGCATATGATTCTTCCAACTCTACCACATCTCTTGTAAGGGAAACCGTTTCTAACGAACCATCTACTTTTCTAACCGTTAAATCAACAACGGTTCCTTGGGCACCTTTTATCAACTTAATGGCATCATCCAATCGCATTCCTACAATATCAATTGGTTCTTCTCCATTTTGACCAACCTTTATAATTTCATCACCTACTTCCAAACGTTGGTCTCTCCATACAGGGCCACCGGAAATAATCTCAACAATTTTGGCCCCCTCTGCTTTTTTCTGAAGTCTTGCACCAATTCCTTCAAACTTACCTGACATACTGGTGTCAAATTTTTCCTTTTCCTCTGGAGCAAAATAGAATGTATGCGGATCAAACTCATCTACAATGGTGTTGATATATTGAACAAACCAATCTTTACGTTCAAGATCATCTACAAAATCAAAAAACTCGTCCAATGTAGTTTCAGTAGATTTTCTGGCTTCGCGTTCCGCTTCCTCTGGAGTATGGGCGCTATGGTCATGATCATCTAATTTTACATTGCTAATCTCTGTAACCGTTTGGCCATTTTCATGTTTTTTGCTTACCACCTCATCCTTTTCCATATGAGTGATTTTGGAGTCGTACGTACCCAAAGTGGCATATTTTAATTGTTTTCTCCAACGTTCCTTTAATTCCTTGCGATTCGCAGCAAATGGCTCATCCTCATACTTTATGCTGATGCTTTCATCCATATCATAATCGAACGGCTCTTGAAGTACCTCTTTATAAATTTCCTTTGCATCGTTCATACGCAACATCAATCTATCATATACCATATTGAAGAAAGAAATATCCGTATTCTTAATTTCATCGTCTATCTGATATTTATACTTTTCAAATTCTTCAATATCAGAAGCTATGAAATATCGCTTTGTAGGATCGATCACATCAATAAAATCTTCGAAAACATTTACCGAGAAATCATCATTTAAATCTTTTGGCTCATAATGCCCCTTTTCCAATACGTAGGATATCAGATCCAACAACAACTTATCCTTATCGTCGTTTTCAAAAGTTTTATTCGTGAAACTACATGAGGCTACCGCAACGAGCATCAATAACAGTACGTAAGCTAAATTTCTTTTCATAAAATTATCTTTTACCTTCCTTTTCAAAATCTCTTTTTTTAGGTTACTTATAGCTAAAAAAGCTACTTAAGTCCCTAAGGTAAAGAAAAAACCATGCCAATTAATGTACAAGGAATTAATTTTTTGTTAAACGCCCTAAGGGGCTTATCCTATAGAAAAACGTATTTTTACTATAGAAAGTATATACCATGGCAAAACCCTTAATATTAGTTACCAATGATGACGGAATAACAGCCCCCGGTGTTAGAACGTTAATAGGCATTATGAAAAAAATAGGCGATGTGATCGTGGTGGCGCCAGACAGTCCACAATCCGGAATGGGACACGCGATAACACTAGATAGCACCTTATATGCAGAGAAATTAACGATAGACGAAGAAAGCGAGGGTATAGTGGAATATAGTTGTAGCGGCACGCCAGCCGATTGTGTAAAATTAGCCTTGCAGGAACTTATGGATCGTAAGCCCGATATTTGTGTAAGCGGTATTAACCATGGATCCAATTCTTCTATAAACGTAATTTATTCTGGCACTATGAGCGCAGCAATAGAAGCAGGAATAGAAGGTATACCTGCCATTGGTTTTTCATTGTGCGATTATAAGTGGGAGGCAGACTTTACACAGGCCAAAGATTTTATACAAACCATTGTTGAGCAAGCGCTAAAGCACGGTATTCCTAAAGCAACCGTCCTTAACGTAAATATTCCTAAACTTGAAAAAGATGCATTGAAAGGGATTAAAGTATGCCGCCAGGCCAGGGCCAATTGGAAGGAAAAGTTCGATAAAAGAAAAAACCCTATGGGTAAAGATTACTATTGGCTTACCGGCGAATTTGAATTATTGGACCAAGGAGAGGATACCGATGAATGGGCTTTGGCAAAT
The DNA here is from genome assembly GCF_045057105.1 of Maribacter sp. LLG6340-A2. Taxonomy (GTDB): domain Bacteria; phylum Bacteroidota; class Bacteroidia; order Flavobacteriales; family Flavobacteriaceae; genus Maribacter. The sequence continues at coordinate 1,215,684 of NZ_CP159332.1, forward strand.
GGTTACATTTCTGTTGTACCTACCCAGTTTGACCTTACTGCACATCATGCAGTGCAGGAATTAAATTCATGGAACTTTTAATTTTCCATACCTCAAAAGCTAAAATTATATTTTTTCTATTTTACCCGTAGACATGAACACTAAAAAAGAAATTTTAATTGGCATTATAGTAGGTTTAATTGCCAATACGATCGGTACATTAATTTATATTCTATTATTTTCTAAATTAAGTATTGCGGAAACTTACGCCGCGGCAGTAACGCAAGAACATGTAGGTAGCTTACTAGCTCTAGGCGCTATTTTAAACTTGGTTGCTTTTTTTGGTTTTTTAAAAATTAAAAGGGATCATAGGGCCAAAGGCGTATTAATAGCTACTTTATTTACCGCTTTTCTTATTCTGTATTACAAACTGTTTTAAAATGAAATATTATATCATTGCCGGGGAAGCATCTGGAGATCTCCATGGGTCTAATCTTATTAAGGCCTTACTAAGACAGGACACCAGTGCCCAGGTTAGGTGTTGGGGTGGTGATTTAATGCAACAGGCCGGAGCCACCCTTGTGAAACACTATAAAGAATTGGCCTTTATGGGGTTTTTAGAGGTACTATTAAACCTCAACGCTATTTTTAAAAATATTAAATTTTGTAAGCAGGATATTGCCCAATTTCAACCCGATGCCATTATTTTTATTGACTATTCTGGCTTTAACCTGCGAATTGCCAAATGGGCAAAAGACAATAATTTTTTGACCAATTATTACATTTCACCTCAAATATGGGCATCTAGGGAAGGTAGAATAAACAAAATAAAGGCTACCGTAGACCATATGTACGTCATATTGCCTTTTGAAAAAGCGTTTTACGAGGATAAACATCATTACCCAGTTCAATTCGTTGGCCATCCGTTGTTAGATGCTATTGAAAACCGATCAGTTATAGATGAACCTACTTTTAGGAACACCAACGGTTTGCACCCCCAGAAACCAATTATTGCCCTTTTACCGGGAAGTCGTAAACAGGAAGTTCAGAAAATGTTGGCATTAATGCTTTCATTAACAAATGATTTTCTGGATTACGAATTTGTTATTGCAGGTGCTCCAAGTTTAGAGGAAGATTTTTACACCCCATTCTTAAGCAATGTTAATGTTAAGTTTGTACGAAACAAAACCTACGACCTATTATCCATATCAACTGCCGCTTTGGTCACAAGTGGTACCGCAACATTAGAGACTGCACTTTTTAAAGTACCACAAGTAGTTTGTTATAAGGCCAATTGGATTTCATATCAAATTGCAAAACGCATTATTACTTTGGAATATATATCATTGGTCAACCTAATTATGCAAAAAGAAGTGGTCACGGAATTGATTCAGGATGATTTTACCCAACAACGATTAAAAAAAGAACTTGCAGCCATATTAAAAGGGACTGCAAGAACAAAACAGTTAATGGCTTACGATGAGCTTATATTAAAATTAGGTGGGGCCGGGGCAAGCTCTAAGGCCGCAACCTTAATCATTGCACATGCCAATGCTCGTTAATAGCCATTAAATAATAATTCTATAATTTTGAAGTTACATTTAGTAAAGGTTTCTTTTTGATTGTATGCGTAAACTGACGTATTTTCTAATTATTTGCCTCATATACAGTTGTGGAGCAAAAAAAACCAGCAGTTCTGACAAGGAGCGCAAAATCTCCGTAGCAGCTGCCCATAATGCCAGAACCGGCAAGGTTTCAACGACCCCAAAAACTAAAGAATACAAAGGAAGAACTTCCAGTACCCATACCAAAGCGGACAAAATAATCAATACGGCGCTTTCTTATTCTGGCGTTCGTTATAAATTTGGAGGCACTACAAAGAAAGGCATGGATTGTTCCGGTCTCTTATATGTTTCTTTTGGGGAACATGATGTTAAATTGCCCAGGACATCATACCATATGGCAGAAGAAGGACATAGGGTGGCCGTGAAGAATATTGAAAAAGGTGACCTCTTGTTTTTCAAAACTACTCGCGGATCTAAACGAATTAACCATGTGGGTATGGTTGTAGGCACTACCAATAATGAAATAACTTTTATACATGCCTCCACTTCAAGAGGGGTTACCGTATCATCCTTGCGTGACGGATTTTGGAACCAAGCCTTTGTAAAAGCCACTAGAATTTTATAGGATGAAACTTCTAGCGTTTATTCCTATACGATTTACGCTACTGCTCATCCTAGGAATATTAATAGGCACCGTACTACCTTTGAACCCATGGTATTTATTACTTTCTACTACCGTTCTTTTCCTTTTCCTTGCATTCATTTTTCTTAGGAAACATTATAGTAAATCCATTTTTTTTGGCATTATTGCCTCCTTATTGGTTGTTCATATAGGAATGTTCTGTTTTTCTATAGCACAACCCATTAACCATCATAGTCATTACAGTAATCATACCAATGACGAACCGGCAATCTGGACTTTAAAAATTAAGGAAGCCCTTAAACCTAGCCCGTTTTCCAAACGCTATTATGCAAAAGTTATAGGTATTGACCACCAACCAGTTCGTGGAACTATTTTACTGTCATTGCCCCAAGACTCCACAACCTTAAAAATAGATGATGAAATAGTGGTTTTTTCTAAGCCCAATCCTATTTTACCTCCGTTGAACCCGCATCAATTTGATTATAAGGGATATCTGGAAACATTAGGAATTTATGATCAAATGAAAATTGGGCAGCATCAGTTCATTCGTCTGGCCCATCCAAAAACTACACTTGTTGGTCTTGCATCAAATGTTCGCGAACATATTATCGGCAAATTGCAAAAGGAAGAATTTGGAACGGACGAACTAGGTATTATACAAGCATTATTATTAGGACAACGCGATGGTATTACCGAAACTACGTATAACAATTATCAAAAAGCGGGTGCCGTTCATATTTTGGCGCTTTCTGGCCTACATATTGGTATTCTTTTAGTTCTCATTCAATTTATATTACGACCGTTAACCTCTATTCCTCATGGCAAGACCTTAATTTTAATTTTATCCGTTATTCTACTCTGGACATTTGCTTTTATAGCGGGATTATCTGCCAGTATTATCCGTGCTACCACCATGTTCAGCTTTGTTGCCTATGCCCTTTATTTAAACAGACCCAGCAATACATTTAATATTCTTGCCCTTTCTATTTTATTCATTTTACTGTTCATTGACCCTAATCTTTTATTTCAAGTAGGTTTTCAAATGAGTTATGCCGCCGTATTTTCCATATTATGGATATTCCCCATATTAAGAGACCTTTGGTTCCCTAAAAACAAGGTAATACGATATTTTTGGCAGTTGCTTTGTGTTAGTTTTGCCGCGCAATTAGGTGTATTGCCCATAAGCTTATTTTACTTTCATCAATTTCCCGGACTTTTCTTTGTTAGCAATTTAATTGTTGTTCCGGCCTTAGGTTTGATTCTTGGCACGGGTATTATAGTCATCCTTCTCTCCTTACTAAATATCTTACCCCCACAACTAACATGGTTTTATAACGAGGTAATTTCGCAAATGAATGGCTTAATTACATGGGTAGCCCAACAGGAACAGTTTATTTTTAGTGCTATTTCCTTTGATGGTATACAGCTTGTCCTCTCTTTTATTATCCTGTTTATAGGTGTTGAACTATATAGTAAAGGTACTTTTAAGCGTACAGCGGTTTTTATACTAAGTATCATAAGTTTTCAAGCATATACCTTTTACCAAACCAAGAATGCCAAAAATAAAAAAGAGGTTTTAGTAGTACATCAAACAAGGGAGAGCATCATGTTTAATAGAAATGGCAGCCATTTATCCGTTTTAAGTAATCAAAAAAAGCTACCGCAGTATATATTATCTAATTACCGTATTGCAGAGCGTATTGACACGGTCACTCATGATTCTCTTAAGAACAGTTACTCAATTCATAATACAAAAATTCAGGTGATAGACAGTGCAGGTATTTACCATAAAGCACCATCGCCTATCATCTTATTGACCCATTCCCCTAAAATTAATTTAGAACGATTAGTGGATACCTTGTCACCAATAGAAATTATAGCCGATGGCAGTAATTATAAAAGTTATGTAGAGCGATGGAAATCAACCTGCATAAAAAATAAAATCCCTTTCCACTATACCGGTGAAAAGGGAGCTTATCTTTTTGAGTGATTCAAAACAATCTAATGCACCTTGCCCATCAACCTTTTTATAATAGGCGATGCCAATAGTACCAAAGTACCGGCTCCTAATGCATATTTGGCAATTAACATAAAGCCATCCGTATAGACGGATAGTGTCTCAAAACCACCAACATTCTTATCTGTACTTTCTATTGCCAATTGTTTACCAATAAAGCCTACAATCTGAAAAGCGAACGCTGAGGACAAAAACCATACTCCCATTATAAATGCAATTAGGCGCAAGGGTGCCAGATCGGTCATTTTTGAAAGACCTACCGGTGACATAAACAACTCCCCAACAGATAATAAGAAATACATTAACAACAAATAAGCAAAAGGCACTAAACCGTTTTCATTTGCACTACCACCGCTAATGGCAAGGACATAAAAACTAATCCCTGCAAACAATAAACCAAGTCCAAATTTATATGGGGTTCTAGGGTTCCAGTTCTTCTTGCTCAACCACGTCCACATCAAAGAAATAGGAATCGCCAAAATAATAATGAACATTGAATTTAAAGAGTTCGTCTGCGCGGCGGACATGATGCCTGTTAAATCTATATTCCTAGCGGCAAACAAGGTAATTACACTTCCTGACAACTCGTGAAAACCCCAAAATATGGTCATAAAGAAAGTAAGCAATACCGCAACGAACAATTCTTTTCTTTCCTTCATATTGGCTTTGAACATTTCATAGGCCAAATAGGCTAATACGGCAATACCTATACCCGTAAATATTACGTTTACTATATTTTGATCGGCAAATAAGCCTTCCGTAGCTATGGCTTGATATGACGAAAGTAGCAATGCAATCAATGGGGCAGCAAGTACTGCAAGTACGGGCACCAACACCCCTTGCTTAATCCCGAGCACCTTTTTATCCAACACGTCTTCTGTTGGCGGCAAGCCCCTATCCCCAAATACATTTTTTCTGATACCGCTCCAGAAAACGATCAATCCTGTAAGCATCCCTATTCCGGCCAAGCCAAATCCGTAATGCCATCCATATGTGGCCGCTAACCATCCACAAAGCAATGGGGCTACCCATCCACCAATATTGATTCCCATATAAAAGATGGTAAAACCGGAATCTTTTTTAGGATCGCCCTTTTCGTATAGGGTTCCTACAAAAGTGGAGATATTGGGCTTAAAAAATCCGTTGCCCACAATGATTAGGGAAAGGGCCAAAAAGAATGCCATATTATCTTCTATAGCCAATACAAAATGACCTATGGACATAAGAATGCCCCCTAAAAAAATGGAGTTTCGCATTCCCAATATCTTATCGGAAACTTTACCTCCAATGACAGTGGAAGCATATACCAAGGATCCGTATGAGGAGTATACCGCTGCTGTTGCATAATCTCTTTCTGCCAAGGCTTGAAAGATTACATCGATCATGTAGAGCGTGAGCAGGGCACGCATACCATAAAAGCTAAACCGCTCCCATAATTCCGCAAAAAATAGATAAAACAGCCCCTGAGGGTGTCCAAAAATCTGTTTTTGGTCTGAAATTTCTGTACTTTCAGTCATAGTTCAATTGGTTTGATTATAAGTTTTCTTTTAAGAAATTGGTCATTTTATTAAATAGGTGTATTCTGGTATTACCCCCATAAATTCCATGATTTTTATCAGGATATATGCCCCAGTCAAATTGTTTGTTCGCTTGGATCAATGCTTCAATCATTCTCATGGAATTCTGTACATGTACATTATCATCTCCAGAACCGTGTATCAATAAATAATTTCCCTCTAAAAGTTCTGGATAATTGAACGGGGAATTATCATCGTACCCACTTGGGTTTTCCGCCGGTGTACGCATAAAGCGCTCTGTATAGATGGTATCATAAAAACGCCATGATGTTACGGGTGCAACCGCTATTGCAGTTTCAAAAACATCATTCCCTTTTAAAATACAATTCGTTGCCATATGACCTCCAAAGCTCCAACCCCATATACCTGTCCTATCTTCATCTATATAATCAAGTTCACTTAACTTTTTTGCTGCCGCTATTTGATCTTCGGTTTCATATTTTACCAAATTCATATACGTGACCTTTTTAAAATCCCGTCCTTTAAAACCTGTACCACGACCATCTACACAAGCCACTATATAACCTTCTGAGACCAGCATCTGGTGCCAGTAGTCATTTGCACCCATCCAGCTATTGGAGACATTCTGCGACCCCGGACCGCTATACTGATACATTAACAACGGATACTTTTTGGTAGCATCAAAATCTTTGGGCTTTATCATATACATGTTCAGCTCATTACCATTGATCGTAATGGTAGAAAATTCTTTTGGACTAATAGCATAGCCTTCAAGTTTTTGCAATAACCTATCATTATCCTTTACATCCTTTATCTTTTTACCGTTTATGGCCTTGTGCAAGGTATAGACCGGTGGAGTTTTTGCATTGGAAAATGTATTGATGAAGTAGGTGAAATCTGCACTAAAGGAAGCCCTATTGGTTCCTTGGGCCACCGCCAATTCTTTCTTACCGTCACCACCACTATCAATATTATATACGCCCCTATTTATAGAACCATTTTCTGTAGATTGATAATAAATTTTATCCTCATTCTGATCATATCCGTAATAATTGGTAACCTCCCACTGACCTTTGGTAATTTGGTTCATCAATGTACCATCTTCACCATAAAGGTAGATATGGTTCCATCCGTCCTTTTCACTAGTCCAAATAAAACTATCATCCTCTAAAAACGTTAAATTATCGGTAATATCCACATAGGCATCGTCCTTCTCTTCCAACAAAACCGACACATCTCCACTTTTAGCATCTACCGTATACATGGTTAAATGATTCTGGCGCCTGTTCAGTGTTTGTACGCTCAACATATCTTTATGATTCTTCCATTTTATACGTGGAATATAATAAGCGTTGTCCAAATTAATTGCTGAAGCTTTTCCGTTGGCCACATCTAAAATATGTAGCGTTACCAGAGAATTGTCCTCTCCGGCTTTTGGATATTTAAACACATAGGGTTTTTGGTATAGGGCGGTACCATATACATCCATTGAAAATTCTGGCACATTGGTCTCATCAAAACGTAGAAAAGCAAGTTTACTACCATCAGCATTCCATTCAAATGCGCGTACGAAAGCAAATTCCTCTTCATATACCCAATCTGTAACTCCGTTGATAATTTTATTTTTTTCACCATCTGTAGTCACCTGCTTGGTTTCATCGCTAGCAAGATTGAAGATGTAGATATTGTTATTCTTTACATACGCTACTTGACCACCATTGGGAGAAATTAATGGTTCTTGAATTTTCTCCTCACTAACCTGAATCAAGTCTTTCGATTTTAAATCATAAACATAATAGATTCCTAATCTTGAACGCCTAAAGATGGGTTCTACTTGAGTGGAAAGCAATAACTTACTTTCATCATCACTAAAGGTATAGGCAGAAAACGAGGAAATCCCCGGCAAATCTGAAGATGAAACCAAAGTAGCCACTTTTTCCTGTGTTTTATAATCGTATTTATCTACCGTTACAACTTGGTTTTGTCTATCCATATTCAGTACGGTATACTGCGTACCGTTCTTCATTGATCTTAAGGCATCCAAACCATCAGTCCTAAATGCACCTTGGTAGATTTCAGAAACTTGTATTTGCTTTTCTTGAGCCACCATAATGACACTGAAAGCCATTACAATCAATGTTAGTAAGTGTGTTTTTCGCATAAAATTTTAAATTTTGTTAAATCTCTCAAGTTTACCACTATTTCCTCAAAAAAACACGCTTTGACCTGAAAAAGAAACGGCTTTTAACGCTTTGTTCACCTAAAATGGATTCTTTACAATATCCTTATCTTTACTATTGTAATTTTGTGTTCTTTTAAAAAAGACAAACACAACTATTTTACATCAATATACAGAAGAAAGTTATACCCAAATGACCAAGCCAATAAGTGGTTTTTCCAAACTTACAAAAGAAGAAAAGATAGATTGGATCACTACCCACTATACCCAGAACGAGGAAGAATCCAAAAAAACATTACAAACGTATTGGAACCAAAATGAGCGCATACAACAGCTACATGACGAGTTTATAGAAAATACGATCACCAACTTGTATGTACCCCAGGGTATTGCCCCTAATTTCCTTATCAACGATAAATTATATGCCCTACCCATGGCCATTGAAGAGAGTTCCGTAATTGCCGCAGCTAGCAAGGCCGCTAAATTTTGGCATAAAAGAGGTGGCTTTAAAACCGAGGTTATAGGGACGGAAAAAGTAGGACAAGTCCATTTTTTATTTAAAGGTGATGCGATAAAACTAACTTCTTTCTTTACGTACGTAAAACCCATTCTACTAGCAGAAAGCGCAATGCTTACCACTAGTATGGAAAAAAGGGGTGGCGGCATTACCGATATTGTTCTAAGAAACAAAACCCATGAATTGGACCACTATTTTCAACTGCATGCCACCTTTGAAACCAAAGATGCCATGGGTGCCAATTTCATTAATAGTTGTCTGGAGCAATTTGCGGACACCCTTAAAAGAGAAGCTGCTAATTATGAGGCCTTTTCCGCACATGAAAGAAATGTGGAAATTGTAATGAGCATCTTATCCAATTATGTTCCTAATTGTACGGTACGTGCTATGGTAAGTTGCCCGGTAGATCAACTTAAACTTACCGATCAATTAACGCCACAACAAACTGCCGAAAAAATAATACAGGCCATACAAATTGCCAAGGTAGAACCGTATAGAGCGGTAACGCACAACAAAGGTATCATGAACGGTATTGATGCCGTAGTACTGGCTACAGGAAATGATTTTAGGGCCGTTGAGGCAGGTATTCATGCATATGCATGCAAAGACGGCCAGTACCGCAGCTTAACACATGCTACCATTGAGGACGGTATTTTTAAATTCTGGATAGAGATTCCTTTGGCCCTGGGAACGGTTGGAGGACTTACCAAACTGCACCCGCTCGTAAAACTGAATCTTGAAATTCTTCAACACCCTTCTGCAGAGGAATTAATGCAAATAATTGCGGTAGCCGGGCTAGCCCAAAATTTTGCCGCAGTGAGCTCCTTGGTTACGACGGGTATCCAAAAAGGACATATGAAAATGCACTTGTTGAACATTCTAAATCAATTGGGCGCCAACGAGCATGAAAAAGCTTCCTTGGTTGCCTTCTTTAAAACCAACCCCGTAACGCACCACGGAGTCGAACTGCAACTAAAGGAGATCAGAAAATAAATTGTTCTATGTTCAAAGAATTCTACGGTAATGGCAAACTACTACTAACAGGGGAATATGCTATACTTGATGGTGCCAAAGGATTGGCACTACCCACATCTTTTGGTCAATTTCTAAAAGTGGAAAGTAGAACAAATACCGTTACAGAATGGAAAAGTAGAGATGAAAAAGGGGCGGTTTGGTTTGATGCATCATTTGATACCCACCACCTTCAATTAACTTCAACCTCCAATACCGAAATTGCAACGTCACTATTAAAAATACTGTCAGAGGCAAAAAAACTTAATTTAGATTTTCTATCCAAAGATGACCAGAATTATACCATTGAGACAAAAGTTACTTTTCCAAGGAATTGGGGCTTGGGTACCTCTTCTACGCTAATAGCAAATATAGCATCATGGGCCCATGTAAATCCTTATCAATTACTTGAAGCAAGTTTTGGAGGCAGTGGTTACGACATTGCATGTGCCACCCATGATACCCCCATAACCTATATAAAAAACGGATATGAACCCCACATAAATAACGTGGACTTTAATCCTGTTTTTGCCGACCAGATTTTTTTCGTGTATTTAAATCAGAAAAAAAATAGTAGAGAGGCAATTACGCAATACCGTACGCTAGATATTAATAAGGGTGTATTGATTTCAAAAATTAATACAATGACCGAGGCTATTTTAACATGTACTAATTTAAGTGATTTTGAAATGTTGCTAAACGAACATGAAACTTTATTGTCTAAAACTTTGCATGTACCTACCATAAAGAATTCTTTGTTCCAAGACTACCCAAATACAATAAAAAGCCTAGGTGCTTGGGGTGGGGATTTTATCTTGGTGACCGGTACGGAAACCGATATGGATTATTTTAGGCACAAAGGTTATTCTACCATTCTACCTTATTCTGAAATGATTTTATAAAAAAAGACATCCTATAAAAATAGGATGCCTTTTATATTTTTAAACCGATAAAGACTAATAGAACGTAGCCCTCTTATCCTTTATCGTGGCAGCTTCTTTTAATGCAGAATATACCGCAGTATTTACACGCCCTGCTGCTCCTGTTTTTAAGGAATTGGCATAAACACTATAGTTATCTAATTTTGGAGCTTCGGTTTTCTTTACGATTTCAATTTTAAAGACACCGGTATTTCCTTCTATTAATCCAGAAATGGTACCTTCTTCCATACCATATGCGGTACCCACTACAACAGGTTCGCTACCAGCACCAGGAATAGTTGGAGATTTAACCGTTAATGCAGATGCATTGGAAACTGCAGTTCCGTTATCCGAAGCAATAGTGGCCATATCCTTGCCTTGATTGGCAGCAATTATCTTGGCCGCTTTACGCTCTTTCCTTATCAATGGCAATACAAGGACAGATGCATCTTCCGTGCTCATAACCCCTTCTTCATAACTTCCCGTTAATTGTACTACCGCATAACCATTATTTATGCTGAACCTTTTAACGTCACCAACTTTAGTGTCCTCATTAAAAGCCCATTGAACAATATTTCTTTGATTGGACAATCCTGGTAGATTTTCATCTAACGCCTTAATCTTGTTTACAGGTCGTACAACGTATTCACCTTTCTTTGCAATCTCTGAAAATGCAGTTTCATCCTCCATTGTTTCCATTTCAAAGGTAGTTGCATTAGTAAACAACGTATTAATGGTTTCTTCAGAAGCTTCAATCTCCCTAGAAGCCGTTGCAATCTGAACGATATCCTGTTTGTCATCAATCTTTATGACATGAAATCCAAAATCTGTTTCTACCATTCCTATAGACCCCACTTTATTGTTAAAAGCAAAATCATTGAATTTAGGAACCATGGTACCTTCTTGGAAATAACCCAAGTCCCCACCATTTGGAGCAGAAGGGCCATCAGAATTATCCCTTGCCAATTCTGAGAACACAACGCCAGATTTTCTAGCCTCTCTTAACAACTCCTTTGCCTTGGCCTCAGCTTCTTCCTTAGTTCTAGTAACATCAGGATTTGCTCTGGTTGCTCCGGTATAGGCCAATAAAATATGACTTGCCTTAACCGATCCATTTGGCTTTCTGGCCATCATCTTGGAAATCTTATAGGAACCTCCATCTTTATAAGGTCCGTAAATTTCACCCACATTAAGACTGAACAAAGAATCTGCCACAGAAGAAGGTAAATCTTTCTTCGCCTTAAAAATAGTATCGAATTTTGTATCTGAATTTCTATCCAAGAACTCAGCCATATCCTTTGTATTTCTAAAGCCTAAAATAGTATCGTTACGATCGGTCTGTGAATTATATTCAACCGTGTCATCTAAAAGTTTGGTAATTTCCTCCTTAATGGCAAGATCATCCGCTTCAGAAGGTTTTTCACTAAAAAATACATATTGTAAATCTCTTGCCGGTTCTTGCTTGTACTCCTCTTTGTGATCGTTGACATAATCTGCAATCTCACTCTTGGTTACAGTAATAGTGCTATCAGGAATAGAAGAATAAGGAACCCTTACATACTTTATGTCCATTTTATCATTGGCCAGTCTATAATCTAGTTCGCCTTCTTTCAAAGTAGCCCCTACACCTGCTTTTACCAAGTTGAAATAGGTTTGTTCCTTTGCCAATTGCACAATTTCGTTTTCGGTCTGTAACCAAGCTTCATATTGCGCCGGATTATTAACTTTCCAATCTGCTACCGTTTGTCTAAAAATATTTGGGTCAAACTGGCCATCCCCATCTTGAAACTCTGGATTTTGTGCATACCCTGTTGTACGAAGAAAATCTACGATTTGGTCTTGCTCAATACCAATTCCCAAATCTTCAAATTGCTCTCCTAAAATGGCCTTTCTTATCTTGTTTTCCCAAACTTGGTTTACTACCTGCATAGATGAAGCATTAGGCCCTACCCTTCTTGCAGCAGTTTCTACCTCTTGCCTAAATTCATCTATTGAAATTTCCTCCCCATTAATCTCGGCCACTGACGAACCTACTTTTTCTCCTCCAAAATTGCTACTGGTAAATACACCAGAAATCACAAATGCAAACAATGCCAAACCTATGATCAAGATCAACACCGTGGTCCGTTTTCTTATATTCTCTAATACTGCCATTCTAATTAATGTTTAAAATAATCCTTTATGGTTATCGGGAGGCAAAACTACCATTTTTAATTGAAATAATAAAAACTAAAAAGCCTCCTAATTTATTGATAGATGCACTGTTATTCTTCCTCTAGAAGTTCTATGGAAACCAAATCTATTTTTGTGTTTGAGACTTCCAATACCGTAAACAGGTAAGGTGCGATCTTAAGTTCTACCTCCTTATCCGGAATTTCACCTAACGTATGGACTAAAAGTCCGCCCAAAGTTTCGTATTCATCAGAAACCGGAAGCTCCAACTTGTAATTTTCATTGATATAATCTACCTCTAAACGCGCGGAAAACAGGTAGTGACGCTCATCTACCCTTTCTTCTCTCAAATCTGTAGTATCATGCTCATCCTCTATTTCCCCAAACAGCTCCTCTACGATATCCTCTACTGTTACCAAGCCAGAGGTACCTCCATATTCATCTAGCACAACCGCAATACTTTTTCGCTTTTTGATCAGCACATTTAAAATATCCTGGATCAGCATGGTCTCCGGAACAAATTCTACCGGCAATAAGATACTCTTAATGGTCTTGGGCTTTTTAAACAATTCATAAGAGTGTACGTAACCAATAACATTATCTACGGTATCATTGAATACCAATATTTTGGAATAGCCCGTTTCTGTAAACAATTTTGCCAGATTTTTTGGTGTTTCGTGCATTTCTACCGCTACAATTTCGGTCCTTGGCACCATGACCTCTCTAGCCTTCACGGCCGCAAACTCTAACGCGTTCTGAAAAATCTGTATTTCCGTATCCACTTCATCCTCCTCCTCTACGGTTTCCATTTGTTCGGTAATGTAATCGCCCAACTCTAACTTACTAAAGGCCAGTTGCACCTCATCACCAGACGTACGGAATACATACTTTAAAATAAGATCAGAAATCCATATAATAAAATCTGAAATAAAAGAAAACAGCACGTAGAACAAGAAAGCAGGAATAGCCAATAATTTCAACAAGCTATTGGCATATATCTGAAACAACACCTTTGGAAGAAATTCTGCCGTAATTAAAATGACAAACGTAGATATCAACGTTTGGGTAAGCAAGCTGAACTCGGTAATCAAGATGCTTAAAAATGCATTTTCCGGTGCCATATCCGCAAACCAGTTCATAAGAATTTCTCCCATGAACAAGCCATAGATTACCAACGCTATATTATTACCAATAAGCATGGTAGCTATAAACTTAGATGGTTTTTTGGTTAACCTGGTAAGTACCATGGCCAAAAACCCATCTTGCTTTTTTTCTATTTCAATATGAATTTTATTCGCAGAAATAAATGCGATTTCCATTCCTGAAAAAAAAGCGGAAAATACCAAGGAAAGTATAATGATGATACTGGCTGTACCCACTACGTGTCTTTGTTGTTATCTTGCTTACGCTGTTCAAACTTTTTTCTATAACTTCTTCTGAACAGGAACATACCGATAGAGACTATGGCAAAAAATATGAAAAAATAGGCCGAGTTCCTATCTGTATTCCAATCGGTAAAAATCCTGTATATAGAAAAACCTGCAACTATGATATACAAGTATTCTGTGTATCTTAAAATATTAATCATCCTCTTCTTCTTTTATTAACATGAGACCATAAGTCTTATGTGCATTCAAAAATTTTAGGTCTTTTTGAATATCCATTCCTTCCCCATCCATTACGGTGCCATCATCTGGGTTGGTAAACTTAAACTTTTCTTGGGTAAAGGCCCATTCATTTCCACGATCATAATACAATTGGGTGGTTTCCAATTTTTTTCCATCATCGCTCTTAATCAATACATTGCCCCTTAAATCTACAATGGACGTTGCCGAATACAGGATACCATAATCTGCCTCTATAGTGGTCCTTTCATTTTTCTCATTAAAGATTTTCACTAAAAGTCCTTTAGGAAAAGTTTGATAAGGAAAAGATAGCTGATCATAGTTTTCTCTAATAGGTCCGGACATTATGGCCAACACCTTAGAAGTACCTGTATCTTCAGAACTCAATTTTACTGGAGTTTCTGTATAGGTCAGTACAAAATCTTCAACTACACCCCTTGGAAAAACTTTTTTTACCGCTTCTTCCCCAACCCTTTTGTAATTATCTCCACAGGATAAAAAAAGCATTGCCATGGTATACACCACGGCAATGCTTCTATAATTGAATATTTGTTTCATTTGTACTATAACGATGGAACCTTAACACTACCACCTACCCAGCAAGAGAAGGTAACAGTCTTACCTGCCATACCAGAACTAAAGATCATTTCTTTAGTTGGTGCCTTAGCTTGATAACTTGTAGCCGCCTGACTTGAAGAACCGCTTAATGAAGGGTCTACCCTACCAGCTTTTCTTGCCATATCCGCTGCTTTCCAATAAATTGCCCTTTTCTCAAAGGTTGTGCTACCACAAGCATTGGCACTTGTTGCATAAAGATTTGCAATCAACAAATATGCACGACCATTAGATGGGTTGGCATCAATTGCTTTCTGAGCGTATTTACGCGCCGTAGATTTGCTTCCTTTTCTCTTGTTGATCACTGCAACCTTATAAGCGATTTTAGATTTTTTATCATTATCCGTCTCTAAAGACAAAGCCTTGTCAAAATCTGCTAACGCTCCTTGAGTATCTCCATTCTTCATCTTTAACGTTCCGCCATATACATAAGCATCTGCAGAAGGGTCTAATGCCAATTGTGCCTCAAAAAGTTTTTGGAACATTGGATCATCCGTACATTCTTTGTTGAACATAAGACCAACCGCTCTTTTTACCCAAACAACATCACCTTTTTTCTCTTCAAAACTCTTTTCGTATAAAGGAATAAGGTTACTACAATCTGCTAAAGGACCTAATTTAGAATCGATACTTCCTGCAATTTTACCGTAATTTTCAGAGTAAGAATTATAAACCCTTAAACGAGATTTTTCCTTTGACGTCAATGTACCCGCCTCTTCTTTTGGTAAAAGTTTAGCAATTTTACCTGTAAGCTTTTCGTTTTCTACTTCAATCTTTTCGGTAACCGCATCATAAACGTCAAAAACTTCTTGCAAATCCTTTCTACCAGCTTTATGCTCATCAACTAAACTTGAGAAATAAATATATAACGCCTTCGGATTTGTAAAGTTTTCTTGATCCTGAGTAAAAGCTTCATTCAACATGCTGTACATTTTAGCATCGTCTGCCATTTTGTTATCGTACATCACCAATGCCTTATCTACCATAGTCTCACCCGGACTAGTTTTAGAGGAGAAATGCTTCAATTTATTGTCATAAAGACCCATTAGCTCATTGGCAACATTTTCCTTATCGGCATCTGAAGCCTTTTTTAATCTATCCTTAAGGATACGCTCACCATATACATAGATCGCATTATTTAACTGCGGACAAGTTTCATACACCATTTTCCATGGTTCGTAAGCCGCATCATAATTTTTAACTTTTGCATGTTCGGAAAATATAGACAGATTAGTCATACATTCAGGGTTCTGAGCCTGAGCATTACTTACCCCCATCATCCCAAGGAACATAATTGCCGTGAAGTAAAGTTTCGTTTTCATCTTTTTCTCTTTTTTAAGGTGGTTAATGTACTAAATTTTTATTAATTGATCTTTCTTTTTTGGAACCAGCGATCGTTCAATGACAGCCCTACATTAAGTTTAAAATAGCTTTCCTCTACTAAATTCGCCCTTGTAGTTCCCCTTCTTCCCAATTCAAATCCTAAATTAAGATTAGAGAAACTTCTTCCAAGTGGTAGACCTAATCCAAAAGTTATGCCAAAGTTATTTATATCTACATCATTTATTACCATACCGGTTTTATCCAAGCGTAATCCTGCGCGGTAAGTAACTCGTTTTAAGTAACTTGTAAATGAATCATGATCAGGAACCAAGAACATCCCCAACGCATAAGAACTTGCATCAACATAAGAAACGCTATCTGCACCAAGGAAGTCATTTTTAAAAGAACCCATTCCTTGAAAACTATATTCTCCCCCAACAAACCATTTTAAATCTTGCCCAAAGCCCAATCCTATAGTTGTGGTAGTCGGTATTTTTAATTCTGTATTCCTTAAGTTCTGTGCGGCCAGATTTACATTGATCTCTTCAATATTACCACCCGTGGCAACAGAAAACGAACCTATATTCCTTGTATTCTCTGATACTAAATTACCTTGTGTATTGACACGTACGGAGGAATGAAATCTATATTTATCGTTGATCAACGGGGTATAATTCAACGCGTAATTAAAGTCAAAACCATTTACTCTTGAACTTCTACGATCAAATGTCCCAAATTGAATATCCTCTATCTGCTGCAAACGTTGACTGTCTAACGTACCAAAATTAAAATTCACAGTAGCCCCAATACTAAGATTTTTCAATACTTCATAACCAACGCTATAGAAAACACGGTTTAGACCACCTTCCCCGGTATAGACATTGACCAAAGAACCATTTACATTGTCCTGTTCATCTATTAGATTGTAGCCTACCGATGAGTATGGCATAATACCAAAGCTCATACCTAGACCTTTTCCCAAACTAAAGCCCAAGGCCAAATAATCCAAACTGGTCACAGAGGTTTTCTCCTCTCCTAGATTGGTCTTTAATTGATATTGTTTATTAGAAACGCCAGCGGTATAGGTAACAAGGCCTGTCTTGTTCATGACCTCTAGTCCCAACTCCCCCAAGGCGGCAGGATTTTTTAAATTTAAATGGATACTATCTGCATACACACCAATACCCCCCATCATTTGATTTTCTACCGTTCCGGCATTCTTTAAATCGCCGATTCCAAAAAAAGAATAGGGAGAAACAGTACCATCTTGAGCATACATACCAACGGTGGTCATATACACTATTGCAATTACAATTTTTCTGATCATTTAGTGCTTGTTGTATTCTAGCAAATAATTAAGCCCTTTCAGGAGAAATTTAGAATCCGCAAATATGGTATTTTTTACCCGTTTAGACAAAAATTGTGTATCACCCCCTGTTAAAATAACTGTTAAATCTTTAAAACGACTGTTATATAGTTCAATTATTCCGTTTAATTCAAGCTCCACTCCATACAACACACCACTGTGCATACAGTTCTCCGTAGAGTTTCCTATATAGTCCAACAGCTCTGTTTTTTCCAACAATGGAAGCTTTGCCGTTTGGTCATGCATAGCATTGTACCGCATTTGTATTCCCGGAGAAATGGCCCCTCCTAAATATTCATCAAAATCATTCAACATATCATAAGTAATACACGTACCCGCATCAATGACCAAAGTATTGCTATGCGGTTTACGGTAATATGCAGCCGTCATCAAAGCCAAACGATCTACTCCCAAACTTTGAGGCGTGGCATAAGAGTTCTTAAAAGGCACTTTTGAGGTATGGGAAAGCTCATGAAGTTCACAAAAAACGGCTACGACCTTAATTTTTTCCTTGGAAAGGGAACCCACGTTAGAAATTATTGCAGCTTCTACAGTTGGGAATTCTTGGAACAGTTTTTTTACCCCTTGCACAAAATCTTTTTGCGCAACGGTCTCTATATGAACAACTTCCCCCTTATTAAATATGGCTAATTTTACACTGGTATTGCCAGAATCTATTATCAAATTCATACTACAAAGATTAAAAAATAAAAAAACAATCTTCTTTTTTTATGATTTAGTTTGTTTATCATAAAATTGAAATTATATTTGCAGCCGCTTACAGCGACATGGTGCCTTAGCTCAGTTGGTAGAGCAATGGACTGAAAATCCATGTGTCCCTGGTTCGATTCCTGGAGGCACCACAAGAAATCCTTACTTAACGGTAAGGATTTTTTTGTTTTAACACCTATCTAATTCCTGATTCAAAATAGTAAAGCGATACCTAACTCCACCCAAAGATTGGGTGGTGAGAACAGTGTGATAACCAAAACCACCAAGGTAGGTGACAGGCTTCAAATTATCTCCAAAGAAATGGCACTGTAAAAAACTTAATCCCAAATACGTGCTACCTTGTGCTCCTTAAAGTCCTTGATGACCAGAACTTCTCCAGTATTATTGACTATGGTCAATGCCGTATAATAATCATTGGGGAAAATCTGGTTGGTCATTACATATTGGCCTTTGTTCAAAAACAATTCTATGGATGAATGGTCCAATAACATGAGGACCTCCACAGGTGTCTCTGGCAAATTGGGTATGGGCATCTGTTGTGTGCCAGAGGTGAACTTATCACTAAAATCTATTAAGCCCGATTTACCTCTGTTCAACTCCACAATTTTCTTTTTCCCGTTAATATCAATAGCCAAAGTATCCCCCGCCTCATTACTAAAGTACATTTGCACATTGGGGTCGTTCAACGTAAACTCTATCTTACTTTGGTTACTATATTTTAATGGAATTATTTTCTTCAGCTCATTATGAATCTCCATTTCAGCCTCGGGCATTGCCATGGTTACATATTCATTTAAGCTCTTAATTGGATAATTACACAATGTTAATGCATCGTCAACTTTACGAATCGTTAATTTTCTGGGTACCGTCATGGCACTACGCCATTTTTTGGTGGGGGTATCTCTGGCATAATCCCAATTGCTCATCCATCCTATAAAAATCCGTTCATTGTTCGGTGTATTATTATAGGTTACGCCCGCATAATTGTCTCTCCCTAAATCTATCCATTTATTCTTGGTCTGCTCGGTAGTAAAGGTAGTGCCATCAAAATCCCCAATAAAATATTGGGTTCCACTACCCCCATTTGGAGCTCCGGGGTTTATACTGATCAAGAGCACCCATTTTTCTTCATTACTACCTTCAATTTTTAAAGGGAATAAATCCGGACATTCCCAAACGCCACCATGCGCTCCTTTATCCTTACCAAATTCGCTTACTTTTTTCCATTCCTTTAAATTGTTGGAATTCCATATTTGCAAGTGGTCTCCGGCCACCAATAGCATGGTCCATTTTTGTTCTTTTTCGTTCCAAAACACCTTAGGATCCCTAAAATCCTTAACTCCATCATTTCCTATGACCGGATTACCTTCATATTTGGTCCAGCTATTACCATCATCTAAACTATAGGCTATGCCCTGTGTTTGAAAATCTTTTCTACCGGCCTTTTCCCCTTCCCTATCATGATACGTAAAAATAGCCACCAATGCCGGGTTATCCTCCGTACCAAAACCAGAGGTGTTCGCGGTATCCATTACAGCACTTCCAGAAAAAATATAACCGTGCTTATCAGGAAAAAGGGCAATGGGCTTATGTTCCCACTTTATTAAATCTTTACTTACGGCATGCCCCCAATGCATGGGACCCCAAACAGTACTATCTGGATAATATTGATAGAACAAATGATAATTACCGTTGTTGTAGACAAGTCCGTTTGGATCGTTCATCCATTTCTCTTGGGGCGAAAAATGAAATTGCGGCCTATAGGGTTCCGTATAATATCCAGAGGTCTCTATCTTCATTTGGTCTTCTATTTTTTCCACCTCTTGTTTACACCCGTAAATGCTGACAATAATGCACAACAACAAGAATTTACATTTATCTTTTTGCAAAACTTTAACCATATTACTCTATTTAAAACTATAAATCTTGGACACTAAAAATAGTACCTTTACCGCTATGAAGTTACTTAAACATGCATCATTTTTTAGTATCATCTCTCTGTTTTTCCTATCCAACGCTGTCATAGGGCAAACTAAACTGGAACGGGTATTAAAAAATTGGAACAAAGAAAGTATACCTTATATCTACCCTGAAAATTTACCAATGAACGACGCTATAGTTTATGTAGACACAAGGGAAAAAGAAGAATATGACATTAGCCATTTAAAGAATGCCGTATGGGTTGGTTATTCTAATTTTAGTGAGGAAAACGTATTGCAACAGATACCCAATAAATCTCAACCTATTATTGTGTACTGTAGTATAGGTATACGTTCAGAAAATATTGGCGAACAATTAAAAGAACTTGGATATACTAAAATCCTTAATCTTTATGGGGGTATTTTTGAATGGAAAAATAAAGGCGGTTTAGTTTATAACAATGATAATACCGTAACAGACAGTGTTCATGCATTTAGCAAACATTGGGGCAAATTGTTAAAAAAGGGAATAAAGGTTTATTAATTAAGGGTTAGGACAATTAAAAAAAATACTTTGGGAATACTACAGAACAATAAGGTAGAGCGCGATGAGAAAATAATTGATTTTACCTTAGCAAATTCTAAGAACCTGTTGCTCATATTTACCAGAAATCCAGAATTGGGCAAGGGAAAAAGACGTTTGGCCGCCACCGTGGGCGATAAGGCCGCGCTAGCTATTTATGAATTTCTATTACAGCATACCGTATCAATTACCCGTAATCTCTATGCCGAAAAGCTCGTATATTATTCAGAAGAAATATGGGAAGAGGATATTTGGGATGCTAGCAAATATGGGAAAAGAGTACAGCAAGGAAACGATTTGGGAGACCGCATGGCCAATGCCTTTAAGGACGGATTTGAAAGCGACTTCAATAAAATTATTATTATTGGAAGTGATATGTACGATCTTTCACAAAATGATCTAGAAGAGGCTTTCAAAGCCTTGGACAAGAAAGATTTTGTTATAGGTCCCGCCCAAGACGGGGGGTATTATCTGCTGGGCATGAAAACATACAAACCAGAATTGTTCAAGGATAAATCCTGGGGTACCGAAACAGTACTAAAAGACACCCTTACCAATTTAAAAAATGAAAACATAGCACTACTGGAAGAACGAAACGATGTAGATTATTTTGAGGACATAAAGGATATTGAAGCCTTTCAACCTTTTTTAAAACATATAAAATCATGACAAAGGAACAATTATTAGAATCTGTAGCCTATTTAAAAAACAAAGGATTTGACCAACCAGAAATAGGTATTGTACTTGGTACCGGCCTAGGCAAGTTAGTTGAACATATAGAAGACCCTATAGACGCCCATTATAACCATATTCCATTCTTTCCGTTGGCAACCGTAGAGTTTCATACGGGCAAGTTGGTGTACGGAACCATATCCGGAAAAAAGGTTGTGGTCATGCAGGGGCGCTTTCATCTATATGAAGGATATGACTTTTTGGATATCACCTACCCCATAAGGGTCATGCATATGTTGGGTATTACAAAACTCTTTATTTCCAATGCTGCTGGTGCCGTAAACCTAGATTTCAAGAAAGGGGATATGATGTTGATAGAAGATCATATCAACTTACAGGGCGGCTCTCCTTTGGCATTCAAAAATGTAGGGGAATTTGGCGAACGCTTTGTAGATATGTCAGAACCTTATGATGTGGCTATGCGTAATAAACTGATGGATATTGCCAAGGAAAACGATATATCCCTAAAATCTGGTGTTTACGCCTCTGTTGTTGGGCCGCAGTTAGAAACCAAGGCAGAATACAGAATGATAAAATTAATTGGTGCAGATGCCGTGGGTATGAGCACCGTGCCAGAAGTTATCGTAGCCAACCATCTTTCTTTGCCCATTGTTGCTGTATCCGTATTGACCGATGAATGCGATCCGGACAACCTTAAACCTGTAGATATTGCTGAAATTATTGAAATTGCGGAGCGCACAGAACCCAAAATGGTAAAACTTTTTCAAGAATTGATTAAGCAATTATAAGCTTATTAATTTTCCTTCAAAATATAGGAGTTTAATGAACAGGAGTACTTTTGAGCCATCTATAAGTATTATTATACCCGTTTTAAACGAAGCGGAGTATATGGCCAAAGTACTCCTGACCATTTCCAAAAACTCGGTTTCCGGACAAATACACGAAATTTTGGTGGTAGATGGGGGCAGTACGGACACCACGCCTACCATTGCCCTTGCCCATGGTGCCAAATTAATCTATGGCAAAAAAAGCCGTGCGGCACAAATGAACCTTGGGGCGCAGCAAGCCACCGGTACTATTTTATATTTTCTTCATGTAGATTCATTGCCGCCCAAAGGCTTTGACCGCTCCATTCTACAAGCCTTTAAGGAAGAAAAAATGGCGGGTTGTTTTCAAATGCGATTTAATAGTTCAAGTAGGTTCTTAAAATTTTTTGCCTGGTGTACCAAAATCAACCATGAAATTTGTCGCGGGGGCGACCAATCCTTATTTGTGGACAGGAAACTGTTCTTTAATTGTGGGGGTTTTGATGAAACTTACACGATCTACGAAGACAATGAATTTATACAGCGTTTATATAAGCGTGTGCCTTTTACCATTCTTCCTTCAAAAGTGACGACCTCTGCTCGTAGATATGAGGAAAAGGGAATTGTTCGTTTACAATGGCATTTTGGCATTATACACCTTAAACATTATTTAGGAGCAAGACCCAACGACCTGTATCATTATTACAAAAAGCACATAATGGTATAAATCCTTATTTTTCTTCGTAATCCAATAATATTCCTTCACTGATCCATTTTGCCAAAGCCTGACGATTATCAGGATCTACAATTCGTTTTTGATCCTTGGCATTTCTAATATTTCCTATTTCAATAAAGGTCATTGCCGGATGGGTTTTCTTTACTAAATATAACGATGTACGGTCCTCAAATGTACCGGCATAGGTTCTATTGGGCTGAAATTTTTTATACTTGGCCTCAAAGGTTTTATGAATACTCTCCGCCAATTTTTTCCCGTTCTTGCTCTTTTCATGGTGATAAAAGAACACATCTATATTTTGGCCTTTACTTCTACTATCCACATGGGTAACAATTAAGCGTTGGTATTTTCCTTTGTGGTCTTTGTAAAGATCATTAACAATTTGCACCCGTTGCTTTAAACGGGCCACTTGGTTTAATGGTATCACCTTGTCCGGGTAGGCTACCTCATCATGGTCAATCTCCAAAATGTACTTATCACGTATACCATCATCTTCGTCTTGTATAATAATATAAACGGTAGCCCCATGAGCCATTAATTCCTTGGCCAGACGAAGGGTAATATCATAGGCGTACTCATCCTCCGCAATGGTTTTACCGGCATACGTACCCATTGCTCCAGGGTCTGGCCCACCATGGCCGGAAACCAAATAGTAGATCGTTCCCTTTAATCGTTCACTTTTTGCTATAATAGTTTTATGTTTTTCCCCAAAGAGCGAAAATTCTGAACTTTCCAATTTTTTAATATCGGTAGATTGTTTTTGTATGGAGTCTACAATGGCAACCGTATCTACTCCCATTCTGGGCATTATATATGTTCTCCCCGCCACCAGATGCACACTATCGGTTAAACGGTCACTGTTTATATAGATGAATTCATCCATAATATCATACGGATCTACCCCTTGTTTACGTAATAGCGAAAGAATACCATCACCAGGCTCTGCCGTAACGGTATTTAAGGAATCTTGTGCAACTACCATCTGCATTGCACCCAATAAAATAATCACATATTTTATCATGGTAAACGTAGAACAAAGGTTATGCCATTGTCCTTTCATTAAATTTGATACACGCTTAAACTTACTCACTATACTTTTTATAATTTTCCCGTATTACTTGTAACGAAGGCTTGTTCTGTGGGGTAAACCTGTTATCATTCTCACCACCTGCATTTTCATGATCGGCGAACCATTTCCATACATATCCGCCTGCAAACCATTCTTCGCTCCAAAATTCATCATAAATGGCTTTTTTACAATTTACTTGGGATATCATATTTGGTTGCTCCTCGGTACGGTCTACCAACCAAGGCTTCTTAGCGGTATAGTCCATACTCCTGTAGCCGTATTCGGTAAAAAGTACCGGCTTTTTCTTTTCAGTGCTCAACGTGGCCATCTTAATTTTCCAAGGCTTCCACCCCTTAACCAATTCCTTAACAGTGGGCGTTTTAGCTTCGGACAAGGGGAAATAGGCATCTACCCCTATAAAATCTAAACGCTCCCAGAAAGGCACTCGTTCAAATTCATCCCAGTTGGACGCATAGGTAAGCTTGCCCGTATAAATTTGCCGAATTTCACCAATCAAAGTATTCCAGAATTTTGGCCGTGCCAACACAAACTGTTCCAGTTCCGTTCCTATGCACAAGATATCTACCTTATTTTCTGCCGCTAAGCGGGCATAGGTCATAATAAAATCATGGTATGACTTTTCTAACTGTTGCCAATGCTCTTCAGTATCCATTTTAAGCTTTCCGGTAAACACCCCCTTGGATATCCATAATTGAGGTTTCATCATGACCGATACCCCGTTTTTATGCAACATTTCAATGTATTGCTTGGCACCTTCTTTGGTTTCGCCAAACCATTGCCGTTCCGTGTTAAAGGTAATCTGCGGATTATTTACCTCCCTTATAAACCCAAAGGGCATTACGGCCGCACTATTGGCATGAATATTTAAAACTTCCTTTACTTGCTGTTGTTCAATGGCTTCCCTTGAGGCCACAAAACTAACGCCGTTTATTTTACCTATTCCCTGCCCAACACATGCCATTTGCAAACTGCACAGGACCAGAAGCACCCATTTTTCCATATCGCTTATCTTGAGACCAAAATTATACTATTTAGCACATGATCCCAATACCCAACACACCCAAGAAAATGTTAAGAGATAAACAAAAACGGCATCCCTTTTTAAATTAAACCGCGGCCATGGTTATTTTTTGTTCAAATTCCAGTTGTATTCATAATATCCCAAATTGATATCTGCCGGAAGTTTAGCATCCCTATAGGTATTCAAAAAGGGAATAATACCTCCGGCCCGTTCAAAATCCTCCTTGTACCATTCAAACAATTGGGAAACCTGTACGTTATGATCATCTACCCTAATGAACATTGGGTCGTTCAATGCTTTGGTTGTCTGTTGCTGTAGCTGACTGCTCACCTTTTTTGGAGTATACGCTTCATTTATAATTGGTGGGCAACCCAACCCTGCACAGACCAAGGCAAAATGAAAACGGGTCTCATTAGGAAAGTTGGCCCTTAATAGTTCATTTTCTATTTCATTTAAAGTAATGCTCTTTCCTCCAACTTGATACCGCAACGTATCAAAAAAACCGTCTACTTCTAATGGGGAATTTATAGGATAATTTTCCACAATACCCTTTATGACCAAAAGATTGTACGTGTTGATCCAAAATGCCTGATATTCATTTGAATTTTGAAGGCCAACACTTGCGTTTTGCGCCAAATTCAATAATGTATTCAATGCTTCGGGTTGTTCTTTAATGGCCGTATAATCTACCCTACCATTGCTAACATGTTTGTTAAAAAACGCATCTGCCGCACTAAAAAACTCAGTGTTCTGGGCATGAGTTGAAATCGCACCCATAATAAAAAACCATAGTATCAAATAAAACTTCATATCAACATATTTTAACACCCTACACATTTTGTCGCAAATTGATTCAAAAACCAACAAGTACCTATCTTACCTAAGTGGGTTAACCTATCTACGCAAATAATGTTACCTTGGTTTCAATTGTGACTACAGCTTTAGATTTATTCTAAATTACCTAGTTTCAGTTTCCGCCTGTAAAGCAACGTACTTTTATTGCGACTAATATTTAAATTTACCATTCTATGGAGCATATCATCATTATTGGAAATGGAATATCTGGTGTTACCTTGGCCAGGCACATACGTAAACTTTCCGATAAAAAAATCACTATCATTTCTGCAGAGACGGACTATTTTTTTTCCCGAACAGCATTAATGTACGTGTATATGGGCCATATGAAATTTAAGCATACCCAACCTTATGAAGATTGGTTTTGGAAAAAAAACCGTATTGAGCTAATGACGGCGTATGTTGAAAAAGTAGCTACGGAGACCAAAGAAATCTATTTGGCCAACGGCACCTCACTATCCTATGATAAATTGGTTATTGCCACAGGTTCCAAGCCAAATAAATTTGGATGGCCGGGACAAGATTTACCCGGTGTACAAGGTCTGTATTCCAAGCAAGACTTGGAAATGCTGGAAAAAAACGCCCCCAACAATAACGTTTGTAAACGGGCCGTGATCGTGGGTGGCGGACTCATAGGCATAGAAATGGCAGAGATGTTACGTTCCCGTGATATTCCCGTTACTTTTTTGGTTCGTGAAAAAAGTTTTTGGGACGGAGTTTTGCCCAATGGGGAATCTTCAATGATCAATCAGCATATATTATCACATCATATAGATTTACGTTTAGATACCAACTTAAAAGAAATTGTACCCGATGAACAGGGCCGTGTAAAGGCCGTGACGACGGACAAGGGCGATACCATTTCTTGTAATGTGGTGGGTTTAACGGCCGGTGTTACCCCAAATATCGATTTCCTAAAAGATTCTAATATAGCGTTGGGAAAAGGGGTAAAAGTCAACCGATATTTGGAAACCAGCGCCCCAGATGTTTATGCCATTGGTGATTGTGCGGAACAACAGGAAGCCATAGGACAACGAAGACCCGTTGAGGCAGTCTGGTATACCGGTAGAATGATGGGAGAAACCCTGGCACAAACAATTTGCGGCAATCGTATCGCATACAATCCCGGACATTGGTTCAACTCCGCCAAATTTCTTGATATAGAATACCAAACCTATGGCTGGGTGTTCAGCGAACGGAACAAAAAGGCGTATGAAAAGCATTTTCATTGGAGACACCCCAAGGAAAACATCTGTATTACCGTAGCCTACCATAAGGAAACCAAAAAATTCTTGGGCATCAATACTTTTGGTATTCGTATGCGTCACGAAATTTTTGACCGATGGTTACGGCAAAGTAAGGATATAGACCATGTAATGACCTACTTAAAGGATGCCAACTTTGACCCTGAATTCTATACCCAATATGAAGATGCCATTGTAGCCAAATACAATGCGGAACATGATAAGAACATTGACCCTAAGAAAAAAAGTTGGAAACGAATTTTTAGCAAGGCTTAAGAACAAAAGAATGAAAACACTTCAACATCTAGGAATAGCTCTTTTTTTAGTAGGCCTTGGTATTTTTACCATACTACCGTTTATTGGGACATTTAAGGCAGACCATGCTCTAATGGACCAAATTATAAAGGAGAATTCCATAAAAAGCAATTTCCTGGTCAATGATCTAAAAACCCATGTGGCCGGCAAAGAATTTAACGGCGTACATCAATTATCTGGTATGGTGGTTACCGCTTTGGAGAACGCAAATGCCACACATAGAAAAAACAAGGAGTACAAGAAAATTGTATATGTAAAGGGAAGGGACCTTGCGGCTACCATTGCCAAAAAATCCGGCAAAGGGTTTATAGCAGAAAATAAAGGCTTCATGTGGTTTTTAACATTTGGACTAGGCATTATTGGTGCTTTACTTTTTATACTACCCCAAGTAGTTTTATTAGGCCCCAAGGGCATTAAAAATGATGGGGTGTACCACCAAAGTTCTACCAATAGGGGGTGGATCGCCTGGCTGGTATTTATCTTTTTGGTCTCTTTTTACCTGGTACTTTATTTTAGACCGGAGTATGCCACCAATTGGACCTATTTGGTAGACCCCATTAGCAAGAGTTTAAGTGGCAACCCTGCCGGGCATTGGTTTGTGTACGGGTTTATGTACTGCGTTGTTATGACCGTAATGGCCGTACGTATGTATATTAAATACCGGCATAACATTTACCAAACGGTACGGACTACCTCTGTACTTTTCTTTCAGATTGTTTTTGCTTTTTTAATCCCGGAAATAATGGTGCGCTTGCAAATGCCCTATTATGATTTTAAGAATGCTTTTCCGTTAGATTATGATTTCTTTTTTCAATGGAACTTAAAATCGCTCTTGAACAGTGGCGGAATTGGTATTTTCATTCTTTTCTGGGGTACTATACTAACCTTAGTCATTGTACCCGTAATGGTCTATTTTTTTGGCAAAAGATGGTACTGTTCTTGGGTCTGCGGATGTGGGGGATTGGCAGAAACCTTGGGTGACCCTTACCGGCAGCATTCAAACAAATCGCTTTTTGCCTGGAAGGTAGAACGATGGCTCATACATGGTGTTTTGCTCTTTGCGCTGGTCATGACCGGTATGACCCTTTACAGCTTCTTTAGCGAAACGGGAACGGTACTTGGCATTAAGACCCAAAGCGTTCAAAATGTATATAGTTTGGCTATTGGCTCTATTTTTGCCGGGGTCATAGGAACGGGATTTTATCCCATTTTCGGGAATAGGGTGTGGTGCCGCTTTGGCTGCCCACTTGCCGCCTATCTAGGTTTTGTACAACGGTTTAAATCGCGCTTTAGAATTACCACCAATGGCGGACAGTGCATATCTTGCGGCAATTGTTCTACCTATTGTGAACAAGGAATAGATGTAAGGGCATACGCCCAAAAGGGAGAGAACATCATACGATCCAGTTGTGTGGGTTGCGGTATTTGTTCCGCAGTTTGTCCAAGGGGTGTACTTAAATTGGAGAACGGACCAGAAGAGGGACGCATAAATTCTACCGAGGTACTACTGGGCAATGATGTGGACCTTATGGATTTAGTAAATAAAAAACAATAATCATATTTAATACCCAGACGCAAATATTTATGTCACAGCACCATCCGTTTTATTTATCTATACCTAAACATGGTTTTATATTGATGCGTTTTTTTGTTCTGTTCCTGTTACTCCACATACCTAAGAAGTATCCGCAAAAAAATAAGCATGGAACTGTAATACCCCTATTGAATATGGCCGTATTAAATTCTTTGTCAAAATATTTTAACCGAACTTTGACAACAAGGCCCCATAAATTAAACCTATGGCACTACATTTAAAAAAGACGATACCCTTATTAGTCCTCCTTACGGTTGGCGGTTTCTTTTTAATGGCCTATACCAAAGGGGAAGAAAAACATTATGAACGTACTTACTACGAAGATGGTACACTGGCCAGTGAAGGTTGGAAACGTTTTAATGTAAAAACCGATTATTGGATTTTTTATCACCCTAACGGAAAAGTATCCAGGCAAGGGTATTATGCATACGGCAAAAAGGAAAAGTATTGGTTCTATTATGATGAGCACCGGGTGAGAACCAAGGAAGGCCGTTATGCCAATGACCTAGAAGAAGGGTGGTGGCTGTTTTATGACCGTAAAGGAAAAATACATCATAAATGCCAACGTAAGCAAGGTGTTAAAAATGGTTACTGCCTTAACTATACAGATGGTAAAATGACGGCGGCGGAACAGTACAAGAAAGGTGAAAAAATTATGGAATGGCACAATTTTGAGGCCTTTACCAAAGCAAACAGTTTATCAGATTTAAAGTAATGCCAGACATTAAAGTTATTATACCGGCTTTTAACGAAGCAGATTCCATTGCCCACGTCATTAACGAACTACCTAAAACGGTATCTGAAGTTATTGTCGTAAACAACAATTCTTCCGATCATACGGTAAAAAATGCCACGGCCGCAGGTGCCACCGTTTTGACCGAAGAGCGAAAGGGGTATGGCTATGCCTGTTTAAAGGGACTAGAATATGTGGCCACCCTTGAGCAACAACCCTACATTATCGTATTTATAGACGGTGATTATTCCGATTATCCTGAGGAATTGGACAAAATTGTGGCCCCAATTTTACAAAATGACATTGATTTTGTAGTTGGTGCCCGAAAAAAAAGCCTTCGCGAAGAAGGTTCCATGACGCCACAACAGGTTTTTGGCAACTGGTTGGCCACATTTTTAATGCGATTGTTTTTTGGCGCAAAATTTACGGATTTAGGTCCTTTTAGGGCCATTAAATACGAAAAACTCAAAGAATTGCATATGGAGGACAAAACCTATGGTTGGACCGTGGAAATGCAATTGAAAATTTTAAAGAAAAATATGACATATACCGAAGTACCAGTACGTTACAAACGAAGAATTGGTATCTCAAAAGTTTCAGGAACCGTAAAAGGTAGTATCTTTGCTGGCGTAAAAATATTGGGGTGGATCTTCAAATACAGCATTAAATAATATGGCATTAGCACTAGCATACCTTATCATTATAATTTATAGTATTTCATTACTATTGATATTTTTCTATAGTCTAGCGCAGCTTAATCTACTATTTAATTACCTATCACAAAAGAGACAAAACCAAACGGCTCCTAAATTTAATTTGCTGGATCCAAAGGAAATTCCGTTGGTGACCATACAGCTACCCGTTTTTAACGAGGAATATGTAATGGACCGCCTATTGGAAAACATTGCAAAGATAGAATACCCCAAGAGCAAGCTGGAAATACAGGTATTGGACGACTCTACGGATGATACCGTTATCAGCACCGCGGCCAGTATAGCCAAATTACAGGAAACCGGTCTGGATATTCAACATATACGAAGAACGGACAGGACAGGCTTTAAGGCCGGCGCCTTAAAAGAAGGACTTAAAATTGCCAAAGGGGAATTTATTGCCATTTTTGATGCGGATTTTTTACCTGCACCAGATTGGTTAAAAAAGACCGTAATCTACTTTAAGGACGAGGAAATTGGAGTGGTACAGACCCGTTGGGGACACCTAAACAGAGATTACTCTACCCTTACCAAAATACAGGCCTTTGCCCTAGATGCGCATTTTACCTTGGAACAGGTGGGCCGTAACAGCAAAGGGCATTTTATCAATTTTAACGGTACAGCGGGTATTTGGCGCAAGGAATGTATTATAGATGCCGGTAACTGGGAAGGAGATACGTTGACCGAAGATTTGGATCTAAGCTACCGCGCGCAGTTAAAAAATTGGAAGTTCAAATACTTGGAAGATGTGGAAACCCCTGCAGAGCTTCCGGTGGTCATCAGTGCCGCACGATCGCAACAATTTAGATGGAACAAAGGTGGGGCAGAAAATTTTAGAAAGACCGTATGGAGCGTTATCAGCGCCAAGAACATTCCCTTTAAAACCAAATTTCACGGTGTAATGCATTTACTGAACAGTTCCATGTTCCTTTGTGTATTCCTGGTGGCCCTACTGAGTATTCCATCATTATACATCAAAAATACTTATGGCCATTTAGACTGGGTGTTTTCGCTATTGAGCCTGTTTACCATTAGTACCATTATTCTATTTATTTGCTATTGGTTTACCTATAAAAGTATACAGGGCAGTGGTTTTGATAACTTTGTGGACTACATACGTATTTTCTTTACCTTTTTCTCCGTTGCCCTAGGTTTTTCCCTTCATAATACCATTGCCGTTCTTGAGGGACATATGGGAAAGAGGAGCGAATTTGTGCGTACTCCAAAATTTAACATCAGTACCTTAAAGCAAAGTTGGAAAGGCAATAAATATCTAGCCAAAAAACTATCGCCCAATATGATCTTGGAATTTGCGTTAATGGTGTATTTTATGTTTGGCATGTACAGCGCCATACCCTTAAACGATTTTGGATTGTTTCCGTTTCATTTTATGCTGTTCTTGGGATTTGGCTTCGTATTCTTTAAATCATTGACGTCTAGGGCGTAGAATATTACCTTGTACCAATTGTAATTTATAAAGCATACCTACTAGCCTACAAACTATCCAATGGGCTTTTGACCTTTGATAGTCGTTGAGGGGTTACTTTGGTATAAACCTGGGTGGTGGTTATGGAATTATGCCCCAATAATTCCTGTATAAAGCGCATATCGGCACCATCTTCCAGTAAATGGGTGGCGTAACTATGGCGAAGTCCATGTATGCCTATCTTTTTGCGTATACCTGCTATTTTCATGGCTTTTTTAAATACCTGTTGTACGGAACTTTTGGAATATGCCCCACCATACTTACCCTCAAACAAATACTCCTTTGGCCTATATTTCTTGAAATATTCCCTAAGTAAGGGCAAAAGTTTCTCAGGCAGGGGAACATAACGGTCTTTCTTTCCTTTAGCCCCCACTACATGGATGACCATTCTGGTACTATCAATATCATTAATTTTAATATTGACCACTTCTGACACCCGTAAACCGGCCCCATAACATAATTTTAGCGCCACCAAATGTTTTAGATTATCTACGGAATGAAATACCTTCCTCACCTGCTCCTTACTAAGCATTTTTGGTAGTACCAAGGGTTTTTTTGGCCTAGGTATATCAAAGAACATTCTTGGCCTATGCAAAACTTGCTCAAAGTAAAACTTTATGGCATTTATTTTACCGTTCATTTTTCTCTCACCCATGCCTTCTTTTTCCACACAGTACAGAAAGTAATCTTTTAACCTTACGGTATCTAACTGCTCTACCGGGTACGTTTTTAATAGTTTCAATAGGTGGTAGAATTCTGCCATATAAATTCTTTTGGTGTTGTCACTATAACCTTTTAAGAGCAACTGGTCATGCATTTTGGCGTATGCTTTTTGGTTCATGCCGCAAAGAGACATCATTTTCTCTTGCACGCCTGATTTGGGTTCCATACCCAACTGTTGGCGAACTACTGGCAAATCTGGTAAATACCATGATTTTTTAGTCTGGCTCCATTTAACCGACGGGAACCTATTGCGCAAGGCTTGTTTGTTTTTTTGGTTATATTCAAATGCGATTAAGATTACATTTTTACCTCTATGGGTATCTGGAGAGAAGGTATAGGTATTATTATTCATGGTAAAAAGTCTAAATCAACAACTGGGCAAAAAATATATCATTCCTAAAAATACAACATTGATATATTTTTTGCTCAATATAACAAAACTTTTAAAACACTTATTGTCATTGTATTTATAAGATTATTGTATCTTTCTTATGAAAACCATGATCACACATATTTATGTGTTGTACGCAAGCTGAAAACCGAACTAAAATTGATAAAAAGAGCATTAATAATAACCTTAATTCTGAATTCAATAATTCTGATTGGAGTTCCTGCTGGACACGGTTACGGAATAATGATAATGTTTGAATTTATTAGTATACCTTCTCTTTTCAAAAACGGAATTGAATTTAAAAACGAATATCCTTTTGAAAGTAGTTTGACTTTAATCGCTCTGATTTCCTTAATTGGAAAACTGATTTCAATTTCACTATTGTTTACGAAAAACATTTTGAATAAAAAGAACTTGATTTACGTTGGACTGACTTTGTTGCTGATTTCTTTTCTTCTTGTTTGTTATGGAGCTTGGAATTATGACAGTTTTCTGTTTGCAATAACACTCGGAAGCGGAATTCCGTTCTTAATGTATTTTGGAAGAGTATTATATTTAATTAATAAAGAAAATAACAAAGCGAATTTAGCAACTGAATAAAAAAAGCCAGCGTACAACAATGTATAAAAATAATTGCTCAATTTTGGGCTTAACCAAAGGTCGTTGCAAGTTTACTACGTCTGATTTTCCTACGGAAAATCCTCGCACGTAAACCCGCAACTATTCTTATACGAGACCGATGATGTTGCATTCTCCTACGTCGACCCTATGTGCTACATCTCGTACCTCGATTCCCGCACAAAGGGAAATGCAACATCATCGCAGCGCTATGACAGATTACATAAATCCGTAGGATAAGAGGTTATTTATAAAATACGACGCTTAACGGAAGAAAACAACCCAACATATCAAGTCACTATATGTAATCTGGACCGGGTCATTTTATTCCCAATACAATCGAAAACCGAAAAAGGTTTTCATTATATTTCCATAAAATAACCCGGACTACACATAGCGCTGCGTTGTAGGGCATTTAAAGAAACGGTAGTGCATATATGAAACTATTGAAAAGAATATTTAAAAAGGAATTGGAAAATCCAGTTAATCAGGCTATACCAACAATTGATTTGCGTATGAAATATATTTACGAAGCTATAATGAATCACTTAAAAATGAAAACAACTGGAGCGTTGTTACTTACAGGTGATTGGGGAAGTGGAAAAACATATCATATTAAAAATAATATATTTCCATTACTTGAAAATGAAACAGACTTCGTTCCATTAATTGTTTCACTATACGGTGTGTCAAGTAAAAACGATATTGCTCAAAAAGTCTTATTCTCTTATTTTGACAAAAAGGGCAAGAATTCAAACATTTCAACAGGAACAATTGCTAAAAACCTACAGAACTTTACGGAAGCTGTGCCGTTAGTAAAGAAATATGTAAATATTGAAAAACTAATAACAGGAACAGGAGATAATATTTTTAGGTTTTTGCCTCATGATAAATTACTTATTTGTTTTGATGATTTAGAAAGAATAAGTGACCAAGTAGATGTAGATGATTTTTTAGGTATAGTAAATGAATTAGTAGAAAATAAAGGCAGTAAAGTATTAATTATTGCAAACGAGAAAGAGATTAATGGTGGCTTAACATTTAAAGAGAAAACCATCGAAAAAACCATTCATTTTTCTCCTAATATTTCAGCAATAATAGACTCAATAATTGAAACATATACAGATGAGTCATTTAAGGATTACTTAAAAGACAATAAAGAATTTTTACTTAAATCACTCAACCCGAGTAGCGAAAACA
This sequence comes from Maribacter sp. LLG6340-A2, assembly GCF_045057105.1. Lineage (GTDB taxonomy): Bacteria > Bacteroidota > Bacteroidia > Flavobacteriales > Flavobacteriaceae > Maribacter. Next base: position 1,250,603 of record NZ_CP159332.1, read on the forward strand.
AGGATGATGCAAAAGAATTAAAAACGCAATTCTCTAATATTAGAACCATAAAATTTGCAATTGAGCATTTTAAATATCCTTTTGAAATTATTAAACAGGGAAAGGATATATCTGATGAATTAGTAAAAAAACAATTAAAAAGTATTTGGTTGTTTGTACTTTCAATTTCAACTGAATTTAGAAAACCGAATAATATAACCTTTGAGGAAAGGAAAAATCTTGATAAACAAACAACTTCTTTTTCTGATTTTGATTTTAGTAATATAAATTTAGGTGATATTAACAAAGAAACTGAAGAGGAACCTACTGAAAACGAATGGACTTATTCAGAAAAATTTAAAGAGTTATATTATGGTAGATTGTCTGAACAGTTTGTTTTTCATCCTGAGGTATATGAATTAATTACTTCTAGTAAGAAAATTATTGAAACCGACTTTTGGGAGAATTTAGAGAAAAACTTCAATATAAAAGAAGGTAAAATTCATCCAGCACACGAACTTTTAAATGGTTTTATGCATGGCTACTGGAAGTTCTCAAATGAGGACTTTAAAGCAAATCTTGAAAAGCTACTTGATTATGGTGAAAAAGGAGAACTCTTAGATATTATCTCTTACCTTAATGCAGGTGTTTACTTGCTAAATTTTGCAGACTTATTTGATTCAGATAAGGAAACAATTTATCAAAAGTTAAAAAGTGGCTTAGACACTTTCTTAAGCAATGTCACATTGAATTACCTGATGACAAGTCAACTTGAAATGGTGGCAGGGAATTTTAATGAAGAAAATTTGCAAAACTTAATTTCATTCATCAAAGAAAAAATAAAAGAAGTTGAAAAGACAAATGATTTAAAAGAAGCTAAAAGGCTTAGCGACTTGATTGTTAATGATGCGTCGGCTTTTGTAAAAGAGTTCATTCCTGGCGACTCGACTATTAGGACTCCCGATAAACCGTTTTTTCATGAACTTGATGAGACCAAAGTAAAAGAATCTGTTTTAAAATGGGATGGTAGTGCAATAATGGATATGACTTCATTCCTAAAGTTGAGATATTTAGACACTGGATTTAGTGATAGGTTAATTGATGAATTAAAATTTCTTACAAACTTGGAAGAAGGTGTGTCAGGAATGGATAAAACAGAAAAAAACTTAACTAATCATTTGCTTGAAACTCAATTAATGCCGAGGATAAATGAATGTAAAATAGTATTGGAAAACCATAAAAACGCCCTACAACAATAAATATACGCAATGCGGGATAATGTGCTAAATTTGAACTTTAAAGCATTTAATAAACAAAGTAGCGGTTTGATAGTGAAGTGCCCTGAAATCCCGCACTTCGCATATTCGAGCCGTTGGCATTAATTATGAAGAGCCTTATAATCATAGCATCAATATTTGTGTTTTCGGCTAATATCGGAGTGAATGCTCAGGACACAATCTCGAATGACCAAATTTATTACCTAAAAGACTTTGACCTTGCCTATAAGGTAAGCGACGGCAACTATTCTCAGGAGTTGCTCAAATCAGAAAGAAAAATGGACGGATTGCGTTCGAAATGGAATATGAGAACGGAGTTATTTTCACACAGTATGTTTATTACAGACGTAAAATCAAGGAGCTTTCAACTAAAGTAATTTACAACCCAAAAAAACCGTGGACGGAATTGACCGAAATAAGGTATTTTTCTGGAATTGAGGAATGGACTTTTTATGACGAAAATGGAAAACGGACTTTAGAAGAACAGAGAAAAAATGGAGAAGTTATTTATAGTTGCGAATATTCTGGGAGAAAAAAGCATGGACAAGAAATGTGTTTAGAAGATGACGGGACTAAAATGTATATTGAGTACGTGAATGGCAAGCGGAAAAAATAACTAATGCCAACAATGCCTATAGCAAATAGGGCATAAAGTGCTAAATTTAATGGCTTGGGTTTATCTACTAAGTCCGCCAAATCTTTTGGATTTGGCAATTAAAAAAATGAAAATAATTACAAAACAAAAAGCTCTGGCTACGAGCGCAGACGGAAACAAAAAGGTTTCCTTGCTGCCCTACTTGCCATAGCCTAACCGTTAGGCGTCATATGAAAAAAATTCTTCTTCAAATATCACTTTTATTTCTTTTGGCATCTTGTAACCAATACAAAAAGACAAATTTTGAATCGGGAATTTTGTGGAGAATTGAATCTAAAAGCGGAATTGAATCTTTTATCTTCGCTACGATACATCTATACCCACGGACTGAAATGGAGCTTTCTGAAAATGTCATTTCTAAACTTGAAGAATGTAATATTCTTGCATTAGAAAGGGACATAACCAATCAAGCAGAACAACAAAAATTTGCCGACTTTGAAATGCCTGATTTTTTTCTGGAAAGTTATAGAATCGTCATTGAAAAATATGGAGACGAACTCATAAGCATGGAAAGTGAATTAATGGAGATGGCGTTTCAATCAGAAATGGACTTGACCGGACTCGAATCTACTGATGAAATCCTTGACATAATGAAAAAAGTTAGGGACATCGAAATACCTAAAAATGCTTACTTAAAAGATAAAATACTTTCGGACTATCAAGAAAGTCTAGAACAATATAAATCCGAATCAATAGGTCAATTCTACAAGCGTATGCCCAAGGAAATGGGGCAAGAAATTACAACAATGATAGTGGACAAAAGAAATGAAAATTGGATTGAGGACATAGAATCCCTAATTGAAAAGGATAAAATATTTATTGCGGTCGGAATGGGACATTTGGGAGGCGAAAATGGAATTTTAAATTTACTGGAAAAGAAAGGCTATGGAATCCAAAGAGTGGAATAAAAATACGCCGCCTAACAATGCCTAAACGTAATGCGGACTTTAGGGCAAAAACGAAAGGTCTGTGTATATTTATATTGTCGCTAAATCTTATGGATTTAGCTTTGGAACAAAAAATAAAACTAAACCAAAAGCTTTAGCTTCGTGCGCAGACGGAAACTCAACGTTTCCTTACTACCGCACTACGCTTAGCCTAGACCGTTGTATTGCATTTTGACCATTCTTAAATGAATAAATTCAACCATTGTGAGATTTGCGACCTTCATTCATTCAATTTTGAGGATGGAATAATATGCAGTTTGACAAGTAAGAGGCCTGATTTCCAGAAAAAATGTCCTGACATTAAACTGGACCAAAACTTAAAGGACAAAATAATCGAAGTAAATACAGAATTCGAAGATTCGAAGTATGTTAAGAAATTAGCTATTGGAAACTTTGTTTTCTACAGCTTAATTGGAGTTGGAGTACTTGGAATATGTTATCTCTTGATTATTTCACTTTTTAGATTAGCAAGGATTCACACATTTACAATCGCGGTTTTTTGTATTGGAATTGGATTTTTTGGAATTGCAATTGGAGCTCTAAACTATTCTAGAAGAAAGAGGAAAATAATCTCACCTAAAAAACGGAATTTGGACATCTTAACCGAATTGTATAATGTCCGTTATGAATTTGACTCAAAAATATCTACTGACATTATGGGAATAAAAGAAACGAAAATCAACTTACGTTTGAACGGAGAAAAAATTGAACAAACATATAGGTATTAAAAAAACGCAATACAACAATGGCTAAACGTAATGCGGACTTTAGGGCAAAATCGAAAGGTCTGTGTATATTTATGGAGTCGCTAAATCTTATGGATTTAGCTTTGGAACAAAAAATAAAACTAAACAATAAGCTTTAGCTTCGTGCGCAGACGGAAACGAAAAGTTTCCTTACTACCGCACTACGCTTAGCCGAGACGTTGGGCACAATTAAAAAAATACGAATGCATAAATTACTTTTCTTTCTATTAACCCTTTCAAGTTCTTTCTTATTCGCTCAAAAAGATGTTTCAGAAGAAATACTAAGTGAAGGAAAATTACTTTTTAGATTAGAAAAAGGTTCGTGGTATGGTACTGATGATATACTGGCAAGATTTAAAAACAAGAAAGATTCAGTTGGTGGATACTTGTCTTATGAGACAACCGAAAATAAAATCAATACAATTTTTCTAAGTCGTTTTGATTCTAACAAAATATTAGTCCGATATGAATTCGATAGCTTACCAAAACCTTCCCCAATCCATATTGATACTCTAAATCATATGGCGACGGATTTAGAAAAAAACCTCATTTCTATTCGACAAGATGCAAGGAACAAGGCTAGCTCGAATGAAGACAAGTTCTTCAGTTTCTATGAAAAAACATCATTAAATTTCATACCTGTGATTTCCAATAATGAAAGAAATGTTTTCGTATTAACTGGACCACAAGTTTCTGGAATTGTACTCATTGGAAATGATTACAAATTAAGCTACAACAATGAAAATGAGCTTATTAAAAAAGAGAAAATACACAACTCAATCCTCGAATTTCCATATAAATCAGAAGAAATGAAAACAACGGTTTCAACTTATCATTCACATGTTGTAACCGAGTACATCTCTTCAACTGATATTTGTACATTATTGCTTTATAAGGACTATGTTGAATGGAATCAGCACATTGTCATGAGTGAAAAAGAGGTTTCTATTTTCAATCTGGACAAGGAATCATTGCTTGTAATGAAGAAAAAAGCTTGGGACAAAATCTACAATAGCAAAAAAGACTAGAAAATAACTGTGCCCAACAATGCCTAAACGTAATGCGGACTTTAGGGCAAAACCGAAAGCTCTGTGTATATTTATAAAGTCGCTAAATCTTATGGATTTAGCTTTGGACAAGAAAAAATAAAACCAAACCAAAAGCTTTAGCTTCGTGCGCAGACGGAAACGAAAAGTTTCCTTGCTACCGCACTACGCTTAGCCGCACCGTTAACCAAAATAGCTCCAAAAAATAATTGAATGTAAATCTTGCGCATCTTTAGCAATTTTACGGGCGGAACTATAACTCGGTCGGAATATGCTGGAACCGGAATTTGTCGAAAAAAAATCTTACTCGGTCCGAGTTTTAAAATGCTCCCCGAATTACTTAAAAACAGGCGGAATATAAATTACAATTCTTTCCGAACCGGAATTAGACCGGAATTTTTAAAACCGGAACCAGTTCCATTTCCAAAGCAATTAAATTCAGGCGGACCGATTTCCGACCTGGACGCAGAAAAAACGGAACCGAAACCAGTATGTGATTACTCGGCCGTGTCGCCACTTTAGTTAACACGGGCTATAATCAATACGCAGGGAATTGCTTAATTGCAGCAAAGTACGTACTTTGTTACGGCGGATTTTCCAATGGAAAATCCACGTGCACAAAGTACGTACTAATCATAGCCGAGACGATGTTGGCAACCATTTGAACAAACTTAATGGCAATACAAGATAAAATCACTCAAATTTGGGTAAAAACTACAGGAAAAAGAATAAACCCAAACGATTTCGAGTGGTTAATCGGACCAATTGGAAATACTGATATCATTAAAGACAAGTTCATTTTCGAATTAGCGGAAAAAGAGAATTTAGAAATTCAAAAAAACTTACCGAATTCTGGACTTCTCGAAAAAATGGAACAAATCGGAATTTCTAACCAAGACAAAAACCGTTTAAACGAAAAAGTTGCTGACTTTTACGAAAACACATCAAATTACGATTTTGAAGTTTGGTCTGAATGGAAAGGTATTTTTAAACCTTTTGGTAAACTTCTTTATTTGATTTTTAGCAAACGGCTTCAACAACTGAATTTACCTCTGAATTCAATTGACACAGCAAAAGGACTGAAAAGTGAAATAATCAAACTAAAAGGCAAACAGAAAAAGGAAACGAAATGGACAATTTGGTATAGAATAATAAAAAGCACAAACGATGTAATTTATTCAGGAATTTATACAACTTGTAAAAATCCGAATTACGAAAAACCACTTCTAAAAGTTGTGTTTCCATTGCCAAACGGAAATGCTTCTGTGGTTATGACAAAGAAAGTTGAGAAAGATGGTTCTCTACTACTCTGCTCTGATGGCAAAAAATTTGGAGATAACGGATTTTACTTCACCTTGACAAATGAAAAAGGAGAATATTGGGCAAGATTTGTAAAATCAATGCACGAATGGATTAGAGTTTATGAAGACGAAGAAAATGTATTGAGAGCTGACCATAATCTGAATTTTTATGGAATTCGGTTTCTGAATTTACATTATAGAATGAATAAAAAAACGGTTGCCAACAATGTATAACCGCAATTACGGCGGATTCGACTGCGTCCGAATCCACTCGGAATTGCTAAAGTCCGTGCCAAACCGAAAATAAACGCTAATTTAACCCGTAACTGACGGTTATACGAGACCGATGATGTTGCATTCTCCTACGTCGACCCTATGTGCTACATCTCGTACCTCGATTCCCGCACAAAGGGAAATGCAACATCATCGCAGCGCTATGACAGATTACATAAATCCGTAGGATAAGAGGTTATTTGCCAAATACGACGCTTAACGGAAGAAAATAACGCAACATATCAAGTCACTATATGTAATCTGGACCGGGTCATTTTATTCCCAATACAATCGAAAACCAAAAAAGGTTTTCATTATATTTCCATAAAATAACCCGGACTACACATAGCGCTGCGTTGTAGTGCATTTTGACAAAACTCTTGCAAGAATGAAAGAAGTCGATAAAATAGCGTTTATAGAAATCAAAAATGGTCAGATTCTCAGCACGAAATCGAAAGGAAAAACCAAATATTATATCCCTGGTGGAAAAAGGGAATCCGGAGAAACGGACGAACAAACTTTGATTAGAGAAATTGCAGAAGAACTAAACGTGCGGATTGTTGATAATACAATTAAATACGTTGGGACTTTCAAAGCGCAATCGGACGGAGCAAAAGAAGGTGTTATTGTTAAAATGACTTGCTACAAAGCCGAATATGACGGATTTATGGAACCGACTAGCGAAATCGAAGAAATTAGATGGCTGAACTATAAAGACTTGGACATAGTATCTGAAGTGGACAAAAAAATATTTAAATTTCTAAAAGAAAACGGAGAGTTGGAATAGACAATCTTTACGCAAGCAGAAATGGACAAGTTTGCGAAAAAAAACGCACTACAACAATACCTAAACGTAATGCGGACTTTAGGGCAAAACCAAAAGGTCTGTGTATATTTATAAAGTCGCTAAATCTTATGGATTTAGCTTTGGACAAGAAAAGAAAAAGCAAAACAATAAGCTTTAGCTTCGTGCGCAGACGGAAACGAAAAGTTTCCTTACTTCCGCACTACGCTTAGCCGAGACGTTAGCAAACATATTGCAAGAAAAGTCCAATCGGTTCGCAATTAGCCTGAATATCTAAAAAATAATAAGAGTTCGGTTCGGGCAATTCCGCATTTTTAAAATGGTTTCTTGGGGCTTGTTCCTTTCTCAAAATTCAGATATTTAATTAATAAATTACCTTGCCAAAGTTCACGGTCGGACAACACTCGGACGCAACTGTTGCGCAGACGGATTTGCGACTTTCTTACCAAAGTTTGGGCAAAGACCGAAAGACCAAAAACGTATACTTTTAAAGTTCGGCGGACTAAAAAAGAAACCATTTTAAAAGGGTTCGGGAAACTAATCAGTGTTCTGCGACGAGAACAAGGTTTGCGCTGCAACACGCTTGCTAACAATATGTATAATCCATACTGTCCGATTTTCCATCGGAAAATCTACGTATATTTAGAATGTTATCGTACGGCGGGAAATCCTACGGATTTCAAGGCCGTACAGATCATACACAAACCGATGATGTTGCATTCTCCTACGTCGACCCTATGTGCTACATCTCGTACCTCGATTCCCGCACAAAGGGAAATGCAACATCAGCGCAGCGCTATGACAGATTACATAAAGCCGTAGGATAAGAGGTCATTTGCCAAATACGACGCTTAACGGAAGAAAACAACCCAACATATCAAGTCACTATATGTAATCTGGACCGGGTCATTTTATTCCCAATACAATCGAAAACCAAAAAAGGTTTTCATTATATTTCCATAAAATAACCCGGACTACACATAGCGCTGCGTTAGGGCAAATTTGCCAAAAAACCCAAAATTGAACTATGAAAGAAAAATTTGTCCTTTTAATTACCTTCTTAATATTCGGACTAAATACTTCATTTGCGCAGAAATCTAAAACAATTGAAAAACTTGAGTTTGAGAATTATGAACTTAAAGTTATATTTTTTGACCCTTACGAAAATTTAGTTTCAGAAAATCCTGAATTCAAAAACCTTGACTCTCTAAAACAAGGAGAAATTTGGAATAAATATTTACTTAACAATGTCATTTATGATTTTCAATTAATTCAAAAAAAGAAAATTGTTAAACATTATATTTTAAGAGGAAATTCATCGAAAGATATTTACCCAAAAGATTTAACGAGAAATAATGTCTATTTATTAGATATAGTAAATCATAAAAAGAACACTAATTTTTATATGTTATCAGACTATTCAAAAATGATTGATAAAACAATCGATAAGTTCAATTTTTATGGAACACTATTCGAGAAAATGGAACTACTGAAAGATAACGATGGAAAATTAGGCAAAAACCTCTTTGGTAGATTTAGATTAAAAATTCCTTATTCCACAATCCAGAATAATGTAATGACTTTAATAGGTTTTGACTTATTTGGAGAAATAGAAACTGAATGGATAGCAAATAACACAGAAGAATTTAAAAACTCATTTTTCGATTATCAAGAAAAAATCGACCAATATTTCAAAATCGAAAGAATTAAAAAAACGTATGTAAGAACTTATAACCAAAATGGAGAAATTCAAAATGAATATCCAAGGTTAAATACAGATGAGGATATCAAATCCTATATTGGAAAAATGAATAGAATTGGAGATGTAGTTTCTTTGCCGTTTTTCAAATCTACTGACAAAGTAATTTTAATCGAAAAGGATAGTTTATACTCGAAATATAAAGTTGAGACTAAAAACAATAAACCGATTGATAAGTATTTAGAAAATATTGTCGTCTTAAAAAATTCAGATGGAGAAATTAAGAATATTACAGCAACTCTTTTAATTCACGGTTCATCGATTGACAGAGGAGATTATGTTGAGAGAGAAAATTATATTGCATATTTCAGGACTTTTAAGGATTTGAGATTACCTTTTAAAATTCTGTTTTCGCCATTAACTGACAAACAATTTGAAAAACCACGAATTGAAATTGAATTAGATTATTTGTTCCATAGAAAATAAAAAACTTGCCCTAACAATGTGTATAATTCATTGCTAGTTATAGCCTACTTACGAAAGTCCTAGCGGACTTTCTATCTGTGATTTATTTGCTAACTTTATTGCTTAAACCACGCAACGAAATCATACACTAGACCGATGATGTTGCATTCTCCTACGTCGACCCTATGTGCTACATCTCGTACCTCGATTCCCGCACAAAGGGAAATGCAACATCATCGCAGCGCTATGACAGATTACATAAATCCGTAGGATAAGAGGTTATTTGCCAAATACGACGCTTAACGGAAGAAAATAACCCAACATATCAAGTCACTATATGTAATCTGGACCGGGTCATTTTATTCCCAATACAATCGAAAACCAAAAAAGGTTTTCATTATATTTCCATAAAATAACCCGGACTACACATAGCGCTGCGTTGGCAACAAGCTTGAAATATATTTAGATGAAAGAAGAGTTTGAGAAAAAGCTTAAAAATAAGAGGAATATACTCAAGGGAATTGGGATTCTAGAAATTACGGGTGGAGTTTCAGGTATAGGTATTATACTTTGGTTGATGCTTCAAGGTATTGAAACTAACACTTATGTTTTCCTGATTTTTCTATTTGCAATTGGATTCTACATCTACTCTATTCTCGCGGGAATTAAACTTTTCAAACACCTAGAAAAAGGTGATTTTCATTCTCGAATTTTACAATATATCCAAATTCCTGGGATATCACTTTTAGGCATGACTTATATATTAACCTCTGGAGGCTATTTATTTGTTGGCTATAACTTAACTGAGGGCAGTATTAAATTTGATTTTGGACTAATCGCAAGTAAGTTTCAGATTAATATTTTAAATTCTGACCAAGGTGAATTTATTTATCTAAATATAATGGCAATCATAGTTTTAGTATTGCTGGAAAAATCCATTTCTGTTATTAGAGAACAAAAATTAGTACAAGAAAATTACGAGCGAAACATGGCTGAATATAAAAATTCTGATGAAAAAGCAGAATCGCAAAAAAGCCAGTTGCCAACAATACCTATAGCAAATAGGGCGTAAAGTGCTAAATTTAATGGCTTGGGTTAATTTGCTAAGTCCGCCAAATCTTTTGGATTTGGCAATTAAAAAAGAAAAATAATTACAAAACAAAAAGCTCTGGCTCGTAGACCAAACGGAAACGAAAAGGTTTCCTTACTGCCCTACTTACCATAGCCGAACCGATGATGTTGCATTCTCCTACGTCGACCCTATGTGCTACATCTCGTACCTCGATTCCCGCACAAAGGGAAATGCAACATCATCGCAGCGCTATGACAGATTACATAAATCCGTAGGATAAGAGGTCATTTGCCAAATACGACGCTTAACGGAAGAAAATAACCCAACATATCAAGTCACTATATGTAATCTGGACCGGGTCATTTTATTCCCAATACAATCGAAAACCAAAAAAGGTTTTCATTATATTTCCATAAAATAACCCGGACTACACATAGCGCTGCGTTAGCACCAATTATGAAAAAAACACTGCTTACCATATTATTTATTTCTATTTCAAGCAAATTATTGGCTTGCTCTTGTGGAATAGCTCCATTGATGGATAGAATTCCAATGTCTGACTTTATTGCAACCGCAAAAATCCTTAAAATTTCACCTGACAAAGAAAATTCGAACTTACACGATATTCAAATAGAAATAATTAATCTTTATAAAGGACAACCTACGAGTAATTTAAAAATCTATAGTGTTTTGAATAGTAGTTGTGCATTTTATACACCAGAAAATAGTGAATGGTTAATTTTTGCGAGTAAAAATAAAAGCGGAGAATTAAGTTTTGGTTATTGTTCTGGCGCAAAACGATTAGATAAAAAGTTTAACTCTACAAAATATCCTCATGCTGAAAAGAAGTATAAAAAATCAATTGAGCTCAAACTTCAAGTTCTTGAATATTTAAAAAAATCTGAAATTCAAGCTTCAAACGAATTTGGATTAAGAACATCATTTTCTAACGGTTGCCTAAAGGATTTTAAAGGTTATGAAATCAAAACGGATAGATTTGCACTTTACGAATTGACTGTTGAGAATGATTTGTCGATTAGTGAAGTTAAATCATTAAAGGAGTTTGACAACGAAAACCTTAAAGCTGACTTATTGAATTGTGTTAGAGAAAGTATCAAGGTTTATACTCGAAAAAAAGAACCGGAAATATCAAACAAAACAAAAATTATAATTGGACTTTATTATTATGCTTCCGAAAGAGGTAACGAAAGTTTTATTGGACAATTTGATTTATAAATAACAGGTGCTAACATTGGCTATAAGTAATTGCTTGTTCTCGCCTACTTCTGAAAATCCTCGCGGATTTTCAGTCTGGTGTGTACTTGCAAAGTTAAGTGCTAACCCACGCAACTACTCATAGCCGAGACCGTTGTACGTAAGCTAAACCAAACTATGAGCGAAATAATTGAACCTGGACGATTTGAAGACAAAGCGGAATTTGCTAATGTTGGATATCGGATTTTAGCATTCTCAATTGACTTCTTCATTTTCTGGCTAATTGCAATGGTATTCGGAATTTTCTTTGGCGAACCTCACGAAGACGGAATTGGATTTCACTTTAGCGGGTTGCCTGCTTTAGGAATGTTCTTTATTGCGTTCGGACTTTGGCCAATTAGCGAAGGAATAACTGGTCAGACAATTGGAAAACGAATTTTCAATATCAAAGTTGTAAACACAAATTACAAACCAATCGGAATTGGACAAGCATTCGGTCGATTTTTTCTCGGAATTGTGGACTATATGTTCTTAATCGGAATTATAATCGCACTCATAAATAAAAAGAATCAACGGATTGGCGATATGGGAGCGAATACAATAGTAGTGAATGCGAAAAAAGCCTACGTACAACAACGGCTATAGTTCATTGCGGCGGAATTTCCTCTCGGAAATTCCTGCGTGTTTGCTAACTTTGGTTTACGGCGGAATAGTTCTGCCGAACCATTCCGCAACGAAACCATAGCCAAGACCGATGATGTTGCATTCTCCTACGTCGACCCTATGTGCTACATCTCGTACCTCGATTCCCGCACAAAGGGAAATGCAACATCATCGCAGCGCTATGACAGATTACATAAAGCCGTAGGATAAGAGGTCATTTGCCAAATACGACGCTTAACGGAAGAAAATAACCCAACATATCAAGTCACTATATGTAATCTGGACCGGGTCATTTTATTCCCAATACAATCGAAAACCAAAAAAGGTTTTCATTATATTTCCATAAAATAACCCGGACTACACATAGCGCTGCGTTGTGCGTCATATAAGAAAATCCCGAATGAACATAAAAATAGAATTGATCTACTTAATATTCATATTGACTTTGAACTTTTCTTGTTCTGAAAATAAGAAATCAGTTAAGGGAGCTGATAATTCTGAATTTGTAAGGACTTTAGAAAATGACACCTTAAAATTCACTTCTGGTATACGCGCTATTTTTCAAGACAGTAAAGGCAATTATTGGTTTGGAAGTCATAATGAAGGAGTATGCAATTATGATGGAAAAACATTTAAATACTATACAACTAATGACGGTTTACAAGACAACCAAATTCGTTCAATTCAAGAAGATAAAAACGGAATAATTTGGATTGTAACGGCAAGAGGTGTGAATAGCTACCATGGAGGTAAACTCACGAGTTATACGACAGAGTTTAATTCCCCTAAATTAGATTGGAATACTACAACTGGAAACTTATGGTTTTATGCGGGAGAAGAAGATGGAATAAATCGTTTTGACGGAATAAATATGAATTACTTAGTCTTTCCAAAGCCTGACAATATTGACCCATATAATTCATTTGGTGTAACTGGTATATCAACAGATAAAGAAGAACGAGTTTGGATTGCAACCTATTCAGCATTATTCAGCTACGATGGGGAATTAGTAGATGTTTTTGGACATGAAAAATTAAACCTCGAGGAAAATGAGCAAATCCATATACGAAGTGTATTAGCAGATTCAAAAGGGCGAATTTGGATAGGAAATAACGGAATTGGTGTAATCCTTAAAAGTGGAGATTCGACAATACACTTTTCGAAGGAAAAAGGAAAATTAATTCCAATGCAAGAGTTTAAATCTAACACCCAAAACGGTCACACCACCAAAAATATTGGACTTCAATCTGTTTTTGCAATTGAGGAAGATAATGAAGGGAATATTTGGTTTGCAGATAGAGATTCAGGAGTTTGGAAATACAACGGAGAATCTTTAACAAACTTCACAATTGATGAAAAACTAAAATCACAAATGGTTTGGGATATATACTTGGATAAAAATAAGACCTTACTTTTTGGAATGGCAGATGGAGGAGTTTATAAATTTAACGGACAGTCATTTGATAAAAGGTTTTGAAAAATAAAATACGAACGCACAACAAAACCTATACGCAATGCGGGTTGACGAGATAAACGAAAGGTCAGTGCTTTTAGCCCGCCAAAGCTCCGCTTTGACGTTTTTGTTGAATAAATTTAAAAACACAAAACGCAGCTTTGGCTACCGTTTGTGTAAGATTGAAAGTTTCGGCTTTTCAATCCCGCACTGCGCATAGCCGAACCGTTGTACACCATTTGAGAAAAGCAATCTACATAGCATTAATATTTGGAATTTTGGTTTCTTGCAAACAGAAAACCAAAACAGAAAAGGCGGAAATTAAAACGACTGAAATTCCTGCATGGAAAATTGATTTGGACACGATTTTGGAAGAGAACAATCCGAAAAATCTTGAACTTTCCAAACATCAACTGTTTATCGACACAACTCGGAATTCAGAAACGTTTAAAAGACTGATTAACTGGAAACCAAACCGAATGGATAATGACGCAAATTTATATCACGAAAAAGAAATTGCAAAAAAGCATAAACCAATAAAAATTGACCTAAAAGAATTTCCAAGACATTGGATAAGTTTAAAAAAACTTAACAATGAATTTGTGATTTACGAACCTTGTGATGGAAATACAACCGCTTTTGAAATAAATGAAAGCTCAGTTCTATTCTTCTACCAACTGGAACCTGAAGCTGAATTGATATCTGAATTAAAGAAAATTACGGAAAATGAAATCGAATTGAAATTAAGAACTGTTCCACAAAAAACGGAAACTGAAAAAACTGAACTGACCATAAAACCGACCGAATTTGAAAATGTCTATTTGCTAACTTATAGTTTTGGCGAATGGTACGTGACACCAAAAGAAAAAGTGTCTGAATTTGATATTGTGGTTAATCATTGTCTGACAATGAAAAGAATGGAATTTAAAGGATTTGACAAAAAATAGCGTGAATAAAAAACGGTGTACAACAATACCTAAACATAATACGGGCTTTGGGGCTAAAACCGAAAGGTCTGTGTTATATTTATAAAGTCGCTAAATCTTATGGATTTAGCTTTGAACAAGAAAAATAAAACTAAACAATAAGCTTTAGCTTCGTGCGCAGACGGAAACGAAAAGTTTCCTTGCCTGCCCTACTTGCCATAGCCGAGACGATGATGTTGCATTCTCCTACGTCGACCCTATGTGCTACATCTCGTACCTCGATTCTCGCACAAAGGGAAATGCAACATCATCGCAGCGCTATGACAGATTACATAAAGCCGTAGGATAAGAGGTCATTTGCCAAATACGACGCTTAACGGAAGAAAATAACGCAACATATCAAGTCACTATATGTAATTTATTCATAACATGTTTATTTTTTATGTATTCATGTGTTCGCTCCGCTCGGAAGGACCGGGTCATTTTATTCCCAATACAATCGAAAACCAAAAAAGGTTTTCATTATATTTCCATAAAATAACCCGGACTACACATAGCGCTGCGTTACCAACTATTTAAAAAAAATGTTCTAAACACTAATCCAAATGAATAAATCAACCAAAACAGTTATTGTTATTATTGGCATTTTAAGCATACTAGCTGGAATTTATGGCTTTTTCACAAACGCAGAATCTACTGTAACTTATTCTGGAATTTTCATCGGAGTGGTTCTATTGGGTAGCTTGTTTATAAACAAAAATGGACTTGATAAAAGTTAGTGGAAAATAATGACAAAACCACAAACTAGTTTGCGCAGATGGAATTATCACTCAAACGCAATCTGAACGCAGATGGACTTTTTACTCGGTCGGAATAAAAAAATGCAACTAAAACGGCATATCAAAACGCAGAAAAACAGTTGGTAACAATACCTAAACGTAATGCGGACTTTAAAGCAAAACCGTAAGGTCTGTGTATATTTATAATCTCGCTAAATCTTATGGATTTAGCTTTGGACAAGAAAAAATAAAACTAAACCAAAAGCTTTAGCTTCGTGCGCAAACGGAAACGAAAAGTTTTCTTGCCTCCCCTACTTGCCATAGCCGTGAACGTTATGCCACATTAAAAGAAACTAATGAGAATTAGAGAATCACATAAAAATGATTATACCATTTCAACTGACAAGGATAAATTGGATATTTTAAGTATTCACAGATTCCTCGCAAACGAAACTGATTGGGCTAAAGGGATTCCAATGAATATTTTGAAAACGTCAATTGAAAACTCTTTGAATTTTGGACTTTATTACAAAAACAGACAAATTGGTTTTGCTAGAGTAATTTCAGACTATTCAACTATTGCTTATTTAGGAGATGTTTACATCCTAAAAGAATACAGGGGAATGGGATTAAGTAAATGGCTGATGAATGAAATAATGGGACATCCTAATCTTCAAGGATTAAGACGCTGGATTTTATTAACCAATACAGCTGAATGGCTTTATAAAAAATTTGGGTTCACGGAAATACCTAATCCTGAATTTTATATGGAAAAGCATAATGCAAATGTATATCGGAATCATTAAAACTAATGTGTAAGAACTTAAAATGCGTGACTATAATACACAAACTAAAGTATTGTGGAGATAAAATAAATCGATGAACATAAAACAAAAACTTCAAATTAGCCCTATTTTTTTATTAATTGGAGTTATGGCATTTGGACAATCCAAACACGCTGAAATAAAAAGTTTTCTCGACAGCTTAAAGCCAAGTGATTTTTCGGGTGTAATTTTGGTAGCACACAAAGACAAAATAATAGAGAAAAAGGCTTTTGGACTTGCCAGTATTGAATACGGTATCGAAAATAAATTGGATACCAAGTTTAACATTGCCTCGATTACCAAGATGATTACAGCGGTCGCAACCTTGCAACTTTATGAAAATGAAAAAGTTGGGCTAAACATTCCTATTGGGGAATATTTACCCAAATATCCAAACAAACTCGTGAGGGATTCAGTAACAATCCATCAGCTGCTGACGCACACATCGGGCAATAACAATTTTTATGTGGGCAACTATTTGCACTCAGAAAAATTAAAATATAAGTCCATATCCGATTTCCTTCCGCTCTTCGCGAATGACACATTACTTTTCAAACCGGGCACCAAATATGACTATAGTGCTTCCGGATTCGTTATCCTCGGTCTGATAATTGAAAAAGTAAGCGGACAGAACTACTATGATTATGTAAAAGAAAGCATTTTTGGACCAGCAGGAATGATAAACACAACCGAGTTGGAAATCGACTCGGTCGTACATAACAAAGCTAGTGGATACACTACTTTTTTTGGAGAAAGCGAAATTCCCAAAAGAAACGAATATTACCTTTCAAAAGCATCACCAGCAGGATTCCATTATTCAACTGTTGAAGATTTGTTCAACTTTTCGAAAGCACTTAGAAATGGAGAACTTTTGAAAAAGAAAACGACTGAATTAATGTTTGAACCAAAAGTAAAGGGTTACAACACAAATTTAGGCTATGGAATCGACGTCGACCTGAGATACAATCAAATAATTCAAGGACATAGTGGCGGCTGGTATGGTGTTAGGGGCGAACTTATGGATTTTATGAAAGACAACTACACAGTTGTTATTTTGTCAAATATAGATGACGATGGAACGACAGGTGCTTCAAAAGTTGCTGAATTCTTTAAAAAATTGATTGCAGGAGCAGGAAAGCGGAATAAAGAATAACGTGGCATAACACGCTATATAATAAATTGCTGTTGTTTTTCCCAAACCGAAATCCTTGCACTCATTTTACTTTAGTCTCAGGCGGACATTTTCCGTTGAAAAGGTCCTCAACTAACCTTATACAAGACCTTTTTTATACAATTATAAGTACGACTCCAACAATACCAACAAACAGTCTAGATTTTCTAATTCCGAAAAAAAACTGAAAACAATTGTGTAGTCAAATGACTTCATGTATATTTGTAGCCTAATAACTTCATAATGAAATTAAGAAGAGACATATTTCAAGCAATTTCTGACCCTACAAGACGCGCCATATTGGTATTGCTAACCTCACAAACTATGACAGCAGGGGCAATTGCGGAAAACTTTGATGCAGCAAGACCTACCATTTCAAAGCATATTCAAATTTTGAACGAATGCGAACTCGTAGAAGCAAACCAACAAGGAAGAGAAATCTACTACGAACTGAAAATCGAAAAAATGAAAGAAATAGATAAATGGTTAGAACAATTCAGAAAGATTTGGGAAAACCGTTTTGACCAACTTGACAATTTATTATCAACACTTAAAAATAAGAAAAATGAAAAATAACCTTTTATTCAATTTTAAAGTAAACAAAGAAAATAACACCGTTAATGTGGAAAGGGAATTTGCCGCAAACCTTGATCTAGTATGGGATGCTTGGACGAAACCAGAGCTACTTGACCAATGGTGGGCACCAAAGCCATACAAGGCCGTAACAAAATCTATGAATTTTAAAGAAGGAGGCTCCTGGTTGTACTATATGTTAAGTCCTGAAAACCAAAAACACTGGTGTAAAAACGAATATTTGAAAATTAATCCGAAAAAAAACTATTCGGGATTAGATGCGTTTTGCGATGAAAATGGCAATGTCAACCATAACATGCCCAGAACTAAATGGACAAATACATTTACCATGGAAAGTGCTGATAAAACACGCGTAACATTAGTATCAACTTATGAAAAACTATCTGACTTGGAACAAGTAATAAAAATGGGCTTCCAAGAAGGGTTTACCGCAGGTTTAAACCAGTTAGATGAATTATTGGAAAAATTAAGGAACTAAAAAAGAAAAAGAATATATTCATCTTTTGGATAGCAAGCGGCTTTATATTTAAGTTCTAGGCACTATTGCCACTGGGAACGTTTTTATATGCTCACGAATATTTTAACGCAGCAACAAAGCCATTAAATTTTAATTTAGGTTGATCTTGCAAAATTAACCCCTAAACCATACAACTAATCCTAAACAAACACGTTAATCATAAACCAAAGAACTTATATAAATACAAACCTAAATAACACCTTGAACAAGATAAACCCCGTACTATTAAGAACACTTAAAAACGCATTTTATCTTTTATTTTTTACAATATTTACCCCCATTTTTTCTCAAGAACTTTCAGGACCATGGACTAATATAGGTCCAAACTGGACATCAAATGCATGCGATGTTGATATTACAACCTCAGTTTCAAATTTAGAAAATGGAGCAACCGTTAATTTTTCTATTGGAGATATTGAATGTAATATGCCCAATACATTTTCTTCAAACAATGTTGTCAACCATACGGCTATAGCTCCGTTTTTGGACTTTGGAACAAACGGAAAAGGAGTTTTGACCTTTACCTTTAGCTCTCCAGTTACCAATCCTATCTTGCATATAGATAGATTAGGTGGAGGATATGGGTTTGGCCCCCATTCCAACTCTGCCCTACTTACATTGATAACACCGGGGCTTTCGCTAACAAGGCTATCTGGTAATGGCATTCATTTTGAAGTTACCTCCAACACAATTACACGAACTCCCGATCAACTATTTGGAAGTAGTACAACTTCTGAATGCGGAACACCAACAGTAGGTGGTAGTGCAGGTTCCGTTAGAGTAAACGGAACGGTTTCAAGCGTTTCTTTTGAATTTCAGTTAAATGGTGCCTTTGGCTCTGCTGACGCAATAGAGGTTATTTGGGAATTACTATGCGATTTTGACCAAGATGGAATCCCTGACCAAACGGATTTAGATGATGACAATGATGGTATTTTAGATTCCGTAGAATTAGGTGATGGCCCAACACTTGACTCTGATGGAGATGGATTCATTGACTCAATGGATCTTGATAGTGATAACGATGGCTGCTATGACGTAATTGAGGCTGGTTTTAGTGATGCTGACCAAAACGGAACGTTGGGGAAATTTCCTGACGATATAGATTTAAATGGACTGATTGTAAATGAACCTGATGGGTATACCTCACCTTTGGACAATAACTTAAATAACACTTTTGATTTTCAAGAAGCATTAGTTCCATTAATCATAACACAACCCCAAGATGTTATAACTTGTCAGGAAAATGACGTTATCATATCGGTTTCTACCCAAAATACCAGCTTTCTTCAATGGCAAATGAGCTCAGATACGGGATTAACTTGGAATGACATAACAGACAATGTTACTTTTCAAGGAAGCCAGTCTGAAAATTTAACATTGTTAAATGTTCCTTTGAATTTTGATAATTTATTATTTAGGGTGCGATTTAGTTTTTGTAATTCTACCATTTTTTCCGATAGTGCCAATCTTTATGTAACAGCAACACCTGATGCCGGTTTAGATGAAACCAAAGTATTTTGTTTTAACGACAGCCCAGAAGATTTGTTTAATTTATTAGGAGGTAATCCGGAATTAGGAGGAAATTGGACGCCAGCATTAAGTCAAGGAAATGGAATATTTGACCCTTCAATTGATTTGGAAGGCGTATATACCTATACCATAGATAATGGTTTTTGTCCCCCCGTACAATCTCGGATAACAGTACAAATATCAGAGGCGCCCATAATTTCAAATGTTACTGTAATAGATTTTAGCAATAATAACAGTATTGAAGCTCAAGTAAATGGCATTGGAAACTATGAATATTCTATAGATGGAATAAACTATGGAACAAATAACTCTTTTACTAACTTATCCGCAGGGTTTTATACCGTTTTTGTTAGAGATATAAATGGTTGCGGTTTAACAAGTACAGAGGTTAATGTATTAAATTATCCAAAATTTTTCACCCCTAATAACGACGGCAATAATGATTATTGGAATATTCTAGGGCCAAATACGCATTCTTTTACCGTCTACATTTATGATAGGTATGGCAATCTATTAAAAACGATTGATAACAATTCTTTAGGTTGGGATGGAAAATACAATGGAAAAAGTATGCCATCTACAGATTATTGGTTCAAATACATAGATGTAAACAACAAAGTTTTTAATGGTCACTTTGCATTAAAACGCTGAATTAAATTTTATTTATGAAAATGTATGAAAATTACAGCCTATCTAGACAAAAAGAATAAGGTTCAGCTTATAAATCATACTCCCAATAAGTTTAATCACCTAATATGCATATTTTTATAAAGTCAATAAGATCTATTCTTTATCTTTTGAAGTACTGAAGCATATGCGTACCCAACATGAAGTACCCTAATAGAAGTACGCTCACGTTAATATTTTTGTAACACGATTATAGTAGGCCGTGAATGAACTACAGACCATAAGAAAATATTATAAGCCTATCCAACCTACAGTGGCGCCCAATAATAGCAAAATATCCTATTTAGAAAACAGGCCAAGTAAAGCAATTGAAAATTATATTTATTGCTTCTGGCAACTTAAAACACTAAAGCCGTTAAAGCAAGACTACAATTACCGTGTAGTTTCAGATGGTTGTATCGATATATTTTTTAACCATAGTCATCCCACAGAAAGCTATATCATGGGGTTTTGTAGAAAGTTCGTTCAATTTCCCCTAGGAAAGGAGTTTAATTATATTGGCATCCGGTTCTTGCCTTCTGCTTTTCCACATTTATTTGCTATTGACGCCAAGACCCTAAGCGATCAATCTCAAGAACTAAGACAGTTTCTACCTCAATTTTCCAAATTTATAGCTACTAGAGTGAAGCCGGAAGATTTATTTGAAAACATCACAAGAATCCTTAATAAGAAAATAACTGGATTGTTACAAAACCAAGTTATTCAATATGACCAACGTTTTTTGGACTCCCTCAACCTAATTTTCCAAAAGAACGGGTTTTTAGACACGGAAAAGGAACTCAGTACCGGCTTAAGCTCCAGACAGCTCCGCAGAATTTTCAACTTCTATATTGGTACCACAGCAAAATCTTTCAGTAATGTGGTGCGTTTTCAACATATTCTAAATGCAAAACCATCTAAGCAAACTCTTAAGGTAAATAAACTTTATTATGATGTGGGTTTTTTTGACCAAGCTCACTTCATCAAAAGCTTCAAAACATTTTACGGAGTAACCCCTACAGAGGCCTTTCAGTAAATTTTGTCCGATTTTTACAATTCCTAAATTTCATCTACATCTATGTTTGTAGCAACAAAAGCATAGACCATGAAAACATTTATATTAACCGCATTTGCCCTTACAATAAGTTACACAAATGCACAAACATTAGACAAGATGAAACTTAACGCAGGTATTGTAACAGAAAAATTAAAGGAAACTAAAAAATTTTACACAGAAGTGTTGGACTTTGGAGTACGTTTTGAAAATGATTTTTATCTTTTATTGCACACCCCGAACAAGACTGCCGAAATTAGTTTTCTACAACCAAATCATCCAAGTCAAAAACCTATTTTTCAATCTGCCTTTAATGGAAGAGGGGTGTATTTAACTATTGAGGTAGATTACGTAGATGATGTGTACAAGCAATTAAAAGAAAAAGGAATACCAATGGAAATTGATATTAGGGATGAACCATGGGGTGACAGACATTTTGCAATTGTAGACCCTAACGGAATTGGCGTTGATATTGTAACCTACAACCCCCCAGAAGAATAACAAAATACTTATAGTTATGTACGTCTAAATGAGCGGTTCTAGTGATCACTTGAACCGTTTTCCTTGCTGAACACATGAATAGGTTAATAACCAACCAAAAAGTATACAACTTATGAAAATCCGTATAAGGGATAAAGGTTATATGCTCTCCATCTTTGCACTATTGATCATCAACTTAAAATAAGTAAAATGAATTCAAATCAATTTGGCAAAAAAGGTTGGACCCCGGACAGGATTGGGGATTTAAGTGGTAAAACATATGTGATAACGGGCACTACCAGTGGTACGGGTTTTGAAGCGGCTAAAATTCTTCTGTCCAAAGGCGGCAAAGTAGTCATGCTCAATAGAAATCCTAAAAAAGCGGAAGAAACCATTAAAGTTTTAAAAGAACAATTAGGAAACGCCATAGACGTTCTGTCCATTAACATGGATTTGGCATCACAGGCTTCCGTTAAAAAGGCTGCGGAAGATGTATTGAACACTGTTACCCATATTGATGCACTAATCTGCAATGCGGCAATTGCCCAAGTACCTAAACAAACTTTGACCGTAGACGGGTGGGAAAGCCAAATGGGAACAAATTACTACGGAAATTGGAGCTTACAAGCTTTACTATTTCCACGTATTGAAAAATCTGAAGGAAGAATTGTTACGGTTGGCAGTATGGGCTATGATATGGGAATCAAAACCATAAAATTCGATGATTTGAATTGGGACAAGGACTATACGCCCAATAATGCCTATAGCCAAAGTAAACTGGCACAGATTATGTCTATCTACGAGTTACAGGATAGATTAAATGCAGCGGGCAGAACAACTGTTAAGGCATATGCGTGCCATCCTGGTTCTTCAAGAACCAACTTAATAAACACAAGTGGTAGCTTTATGATGAAATTCATTTTTAATTTAATGAAATTATCACCATTGACACAATCTGCCGAAAAAGGCGCTTATCCGCAATTAATGTGCGCTACAGAAGCTAATTTGGACCAGAACGGTTTTTACGGTCCTACGGGAAGAAGCAACTGGGTTGGCCCTGTAGGAGCGCACCATATAGAACCGCACGCCAAGGACAAAGAAGTAGCCAAAAGACTGTGGGAGCTTTCTGAAAAAGAAACAGGTATTAAATGGAATATCTAAATTAGAGGTATGAAACATTTTAAAACATTGTCATCATATTTAGATTATTTGGGATTACCCAGACCGGAACATCCTATGTTGAGCGTGTTTAATTCAAAAGGCGATGGCTACTTGCCTTGTCCAAGAGAAAGTTCCCCTCCTATTATAAATGATTGCTATTCCATCAGCTTTAAAAAATATGTGGAGGGCGATTTAAATTACGGACGAACAACGTATGATTTTACCAATGGAGCCTTAATTTTTATTGCACCAAAACAAGTTTTACAATGGGACAATAGCGTGGTTTTTGAGCAAAAAGGCTTTTCAATAAACTTTCACGAGGATTTTTTGAAAGGCACTGAACTAGCTCTGCAAATAAAAAAATATGGTTTCTTTTCCTATACGGTCAATGAAGCGTTGCACCTTTCCCCAAAGGAGGAAAAGCAAATTGAATCTATTGTGAAAAACATTGAGATTGAATATCAGAACAATCAAGATGTCTTTAGTAAAGACATCATTATTTCTCAATTGAACACCCTTTTAAAATATGCCAATAGGTTCTATGAAAGGCAGTTTATCAACAGAAAGGAGATATCCAACAATTTATTGGACCAGTTTAACCGCCAGTTAAGCCGTTATTTTGAATCGGGACAATTGCAAGAAAATGGCATTCCCAGCATTGAACAAATTGCAGGGCAATTATCGGTTTCGCAACGTTACTTAAGCGATACCCTAAAAAAAGAAACAGGAAAAAATACGACGGAACATATTCAATTGCAATTGATCAATGAAGCAAAGAATATTTTATTGCAGCCCTACAAGAGCATTTCTGAAGTAGCATATGAACTAGGGTTTGAATATCCCCAGTATTTCTCAAGATTATTCAAGAAAAAAGAAGGTATTAGTCCAACAGCATATCGTGAATTATATACATTGAACTGAACATTTTTAAAAGCTTAATAAGAGCAAGGTAAGTTCAAAAAAAAACCATAATTGAACTTCTTTTAAAACATATAATCTAAACCATTATTAAACTATGGAATTATTGAAATTAGCCACAGAATGGGCAAAGGCCGAGGTCTTCTCCACACGTTTTTTCATTTTCTTTGCCCTATTATTTTTAATTGCCAGTGTTGGCTTTTGGCAAATGGGCAAAACAGATTTAGCAAAGGCATACATTATTCCAACCTTGGTGGCGGGCATATTACTTATGACCATAGGTCTTGGTTTGTTTTACACCAACAAAACAAGGATTATCCAATTTGAAAAAGCATTTAATAGTGATGCAACGGCCTTTTACCAGTCAGAAATAGAACGTTCTGAAAGTACTCTAAAGGAATACACCGTTGTATTCAAGGTCATTCCAATTCTTATTATCATGGCCGCTTTGTTGATTCTGTTTATCCATACCCCTACATGGAGGGCAATTGGCATAACAACAATTGCCATGCTGATAATCATCTTGCTGGTAGACGGTACGGCACACGCAAGAATTGAAGCTTACCACAAAGAATTAAAATTGGTAGATATAGCGCATAAAAACTGATGCTGTCAAAATATATATTAACCAACAACGGTTCATGTTTCTACATGAACCGTTGTTATTTAATCGGCGAATGTTTTGCTATATTCATGGTACCAATAGATATGATAAAAAAGGTTTTAGGGAGCAAAAATTATTTCACCAATATACGTGTAAACTGAAATTTAAAAAATGACTACTCGCCCACCAAAGGGAAAAAAATAAAAAACCAGTAAAACCAACTTATGAATACCAACTATGCTATGTTGCCAGACCGCATAAAGCCAACAATTATAGATGCTATATTAATTATTGCTGCCATGTATGCCGTATCAGAACTTTTACTCTTTTTCAATGAGGTTCCAAATTATATTTGAATTGTAATAGCCGTTCTTTTGTTTATTCTGTACGACCCATTTTTTACCGGTCAATTTGGAGGAACTATTGTTCATTCTTATAGCAATATTACGGTAAGAAAAGATGTTGACAGGGAACGTTTCATCAGCTTTCCGTCCGCACTAATCCGTTTTGTACTCAAATTTAGCCTAGGATGGGTCTCTCTTTTAACCGTAACGGGCAACGAAAAGAAAAAAGCTCTTCATGATTTTATAGCAAAATCGGTAGTATTGAACGACCAAAAATCAATTTAAAACATGAATATTGAAATTTCTTGTCTTTCTATAATATTTATGAGTTGATTTGTAATTAGTTTTGTTCTGTACGACAAAGTAAATGGAAAAGAAACCGTATTCATCCATTTTATTTGAAACAAGTAGATTTTTATCATGGACATTCAATATTCAAATACCGCACAATTACCAACGGCATATGGTAGCTTTAATATCATTTCCTTTAAGGAAAAGGGAGTTGATTTTGAACACTGTATACTTTACAAGGGTGCGTTAGAGGACAAGGAAAATGTATTGACCAGGTTACATTCAGAATGTCTTACCGGTGATGTTTTTGCTTCTAAGAAATGTGATTGCGGAGAACAACTTGAGGAAAGCCTTAGGGCCATTGCGGAAAGAGGAAGCGGTATTGTTCTTTATTTAAGACAAGAAGGTAGGGGAATAGGCCTATTCAATAAAATTAATGCCTACGCACTACAGGACGAAGGCCAGGATACCATACAGGCCAATCATTCCTTAGGGTTTGATACGGATTTGAGAGATTTTACCATTGCGGCCAAAGTCCTTGATCATTTAAAGGTAAAGTCCATAGAACTATTGTCCAACAATCCAGAAAAGATTGAAGTATTGGAAAAAGCCGGAATTACTATTACCAAGAGGGTACCGTTAATCACCAAAACAAATGTCCACAACCAAGACTACATCAATATTAAAAAGGTAAAACTTAAGCACCTGTTATAATTCAAAAATTATAGATTTCCTGGAAGTAGTAAATGCTTTCCTTAAAAAACACGGTACAATTTGGTTACTATATTTCCTTTATTGACCGGTATGGTCAATAATACGGATGCCTCTTTAACCTTAAAATTGAACGGTGGCGCCAATACGTCTACCCCACTCTGTTTCTTTAAGCGTATACCCTGCCCAGATATGATATCCTTATTGGGTTCAAAATCATTATCAGGCAAATGCTCGGTAATCAACACATATTTATACTGGCCCAATTTTTCTACGATCTGCTCTATTTCCTTATTGCTCAAATGTTGTAAAACCTGCCTTACTATGGCACAATCTGCCTTGGGCAAGGTGTCAACGGCAATATCCAAACATTGAAATTCCAAATTTGGTCTTACAAACCTTCGTTGGCTATAATCAATTAGGTCTTCCACAATATCAACACCAATATATTGTGCCGTATGCCGTACCAGAGTACTGCCAATATTAAAATCCCCACAACCTAGATCGCAGACACTTAACGGACGATCAAACGAAGTTAAAAATGAGGTGACCACATCCAAATAAGGATGTATTATCTCTGGTAGATGAGAACCCTCGCCAGAATAAAAATCCGTGCCATTATCCCCCCACAATCGCATGGAATATATCTGCTCCATGGCATCTTTGGTGGGCCAAGGGGTTTTATTCTTTTTTAAGTTATATTCTTTCAAACCTACTTATACCTATACTACTTGGTACTATATAAAGTGCCGTAAGGTCCAGATCTTACGACACTCCAAAAAATTCATTATGTTACTTTTGGGTGGCTATCCATGTTTTTACCCTACGCTCCAATAACTCTAGAGGTAATGCACCACCACCTAGAATGGTGTCATGAAACCCTTTAATATCAAACTTATCGCCCAATTCGGTTTCGGCCATTTTGCGGAGGTCTTGAATTTTAAGCATTCCTATTTTATAAGAAGTAGCCTGGCCCGGCATTACCATATAGCGTTGCACTTCTGCTATTATTGCACCTTTGGCTATAGATGAATTTTCGGCAAAATATTTTATACCATCAGCTTCTGTCCAACCTTTGGCATGTAAACCTGTATCTACCACTAATCTAATAGCCCTCCAAATTTCGTTCACTAAACGTCCAAAATCGTAATAAGGGTTTTGATAACCGCCCATTTCCTTGGCCAATGTTTCTGAATAAAGTGCCCAACCTTCACTATACACGCTAAATCCTGCTTGGGTCCTAAACTTGGGTACGGACTCCAATTCCTGTGCAATGGAGATTTGCATATGGTGCCCAGGATTGCCTTCATGATAGGCCACTCCTTCCATCGTGGATTTTGGCATGGCGTTCATATCCGATAAATGCACATAGTATGTTCCTTTTCTAGAACCATCCGGAGTACCGGCGGAGTAATGTTGCGGAGCACCATCTTGCTCACGAAAGGCCTCTACTCTTTTTACCTGTAATTTTGCCTTTGGCAAGATGCCAAAATAGTCTGGCAACTTCTTGGTTAAATCATCTAAATACTTTGTAGATTCATCTAAATAGCCTTGTCTACCTTCATCCGTATTGGGAAAGAAAAACTGCTCATCGGTATTTACAAATTTGAAAAATTCATTTAAATCACCTTCAAACCCTACTTTTTCCTTAATGGCCATCATTTCGCCTTTGATCCTAGCCACTTCCTTTAATCCAATCTCATGAACCTCATCGGCAGTCATTCCTGTTGTGGTAAACACTTTTAACCTATAATCATAAAAGGCCTTTCCATTTTCATGGCGACTAACTCCTGTTGGTGTCTCTTCTGCATTATTAACCTCGGTCTCTAACCACGTTAACAAATTGGCATATGCCGGCTTAAAATAATCGTTGATTGCATTTTCTGACTGCTCTTTAAGTGTTGTAGCTTCTTCTGCACTAATTTTTTCCGAGGCTACCAGGGCATCAATTTTTCCACTCATATCATTTAGCACCGGCGTACCATTAAGCAATGCCTTGGTTTGGATAATTACAGTTTCAAATGTAAACTTGGGAGGCAATATACCTGCTGCGGCCTGTTCCTTTGCCCTATCTACCAATTGATTTATTGCCCTGCCCGATTCTTTAATTCTGGAAATGTAGGCCTGCATGTCCGTAATACTATCCACCTTATGATAATTGATCAAGTAACTAGGTAGCCTAGTATGCATGCCCCGCATTTGGTCAAATACATAATCCATATTTTCAAAAGCCGCACCTTCTTTCATGATTTCATATTGGTACACCCACAAATCGTAAGAAGTTTGGTCAGACTCGTTTAAACTGTCATAGTCAAATTTTTCTTTTAACTCTTTTGTGCTTTCTTCAAACCACGCTAATTCCTTTTCTTCTGCAGCTTTGCTTACATCATCAATCTTATCATACTGGTCTTTTCTGCCTTGGGCGGTTAGGGATAACGGACTCATTTGCAAGTGCTCTTCATACTTTTCATCAAACCAAGTGTTCAATGCTTCCGTTTGGTCAATTTTGGGATTTTTCTCTTCCTTACATGATGAAAGCAGAAGAAATGCTCCTGAGAACACGCTTATAAATAGAACGGTCATTAATTTTTTCATGATTGTTTTGTTTGAGATTGGTTAGTTTAATGTAACCATACAAGTTACCTATTTGTTTCTGGAGGGAATTTAAAGATAAGGCAAATTGTTTACATCTATTCTACCTTCTAAAAATCAATTTAATGCCCCATCCCATGGGTGCAAAAATTTTTTATAAAGGTTGAATTAAAAAGTATCCTATTTACACCAATGCCACTATCTGCAATTAGCTTTTAAGAATATGTATATTTACCGCACCATTAACTAAATAATTTATACCATGTTTAAAAGAACACTATTCGTTGTCCTAATCACAATTTTAATTACCTCTTGCTGGAAAGATAAAAGCCCTGAAGACCTAATTAGGTTAAAGGATAAATTTAAATCACAGGTGAATACCTTTGAAAATAAAAAAGAGACAGCCAATAAAAATGTAACTAAAGGTTTAGCTTCTTTAAATGCCCTAAAAAGTGCTTTAGAGGAAACCAAGAACGAGGATAAGGAATTTGCCAAGGTCTATGGAGATTGGGAAAAAGTAGACCGCCGCGTTCAAAACCTTAACAAGGAATATGAAGACCTAAAAGAAAAGGCGTCCAATCTTTTTGCAGCTATGGAAAAACAGACCAATAGCCTTAGTGATGAAACAAGCAAGAAAACCCTTTTAGGGGCTATAGAAAAAGCGCGTACAAAATACAATGGGACCCTGGCAAATACCTCAAAAGCCATAGACAAGTTAAAATTACTTCATACGGATGCCGTTGAAGTTGTCAAAGCCTTGGAAGTAGCGGCAGCACTTAATTCCTTTGATAATATAAATGACCAAATGAAAAGTATTGAAGGGCGTGTGGACGGTATTATGCAAGAATTAAATGTAGCCGTGGTAGAAAGTAAAAAGCTATACGAGAAAAAGATTACCGAGTTGGGGGGATAACGTATTATTACTACATGAATATTATCTAAATAAAGAATACCCTTGGGATATCTTATATCATATTGATTTATATCATTGCATTAAGAGGCTTAATATGAATGAAATGCGCTACAATCGCATCAATTAATAACACTCCTTTCAGTAAAGGAATTTTTATTTGTAGTATCTCTTTTTATCCTAAACTATATAAAACATGATTTTCTCATTAAAAAAGGATATGATGTAAACCATTGCTATTTTGTGCTTTCTGGACTTTTAAAATTAGTATACGATGAGAAAGAGGATACGAAACATATTATTTCTTTTGATATGGAAGAATGGCAGGAAAGAGATTTTGCAGTAGAAATCCTAGAATAAAACCCAGACCAATATTTTCAAGATATGATTGCTTAGCTGTCCGCAAAAATGAGGAAGGAACTTTTAGGCAAAATAATTTCATCCTAATAAAATCTATCCTAAAACCTTATATTGCCTGTTCACAAAATCTGACCAACAATGCCCAACACTCTAAGTACATTTTTGAAGCTTCATAAAGTTTCATTTATACTGGCAATGTTGAGCTTACTTTTTTATTATACGTTTGCCTACCATCTAGAACGAACTGACTTTATAAAGTTACTTACCCTTTTTATTGGCCTATTTATCCTTTGTTTAAAACTAATACAGTTTGAAAAATGGAATTATAGATTTCTTTTGGCCATAGGATTAATCTTTAGATTCGTCTTCACCTTTGCAGAACCCAATCTATCTCAAGATTTTTATCGTTTTATATGGGATGGGCATTTGGTCGCCAATCATATCAATCCATATTTACATCTGCCAAAGGAGCTCATTACAACATCAACTATACCCGTTCCCAATGCACAAGAGTTATTTGATGGTATGGGCAGTCTTAGTGCAAAACACTATAGTAATTACCCACCTTTAAATCAGTTTATATTCGGTCTTTCTTCATTTATTGGTGGAAATAGCATAATTGCTTCAATCATTGCAATGCGGTGCATTATAATCATGGCCGATTTAGGAATCCTATATTTTGGCAGAAAATTATTGAAAAACCTCAACAGATCGCCACAACATATTTTCTGGTATTTCCTTAACCCATTAATCATTATAGAATTAACAGGAAATCTTCATTTTGAAGGGGTGATGCTGTTCTTTTTCATTTTATCCATATACTTGTTATCACTGAAAAAATGGTACTGGGCGGCCATGGTCATGGCCTGTTCCATTTCAATAAAATTAGTACCCTTATTATTTCTTCCGCTATTCTTTACCTATTTAGGATGGAAAAAAAGTCTCTTGTTCTATTGCATTACCGGCATAACGTCCCTGCTACTTTTTTCCCCTTTTTATACCCCGGTTTTTATAGACCATTATATGAGCACGCTAAGTTTATGGTTTTCTAATTTCGAATTCAATTCAAGTCTCTATAATATTGCCAAAAAAACCGCTGTACATTTTGATGCCAAACCGTGGGAATTTATAAAGGAATACGGTAAAATCACTCCTTTGCTCACCATTTTCATCGTGGGGCTGTTTACGTTTATCCCTAAGAAATACGACTTAAACCGGGTCCTTTGGTCAATGATGTGGGTATTGACCATTTACTATTTTATATCTACCACGGTGCACCCATGGTATATTATATTTTTGGTATTACTGTCCGTTTTCACTTCTTACAGATACTCCATTATATGGTCGGCAGCTATTGTTCTTAGCTATTACGCGTATTCACAGACAGATTTCAAAGAGAGTTTATGGTTTTTAGGTCTTGAATATATTTCAGTATTAGGCTATTTGATTTATGAAATTGTTGCACATCGTAACAAAAAGTGAACTTTTTGTAAAAAATATGTTATGCGCAATGTTCAATAAATATAATTTGTACATTTACGACGTAATGAACGAAATAAACTACTTTTTATATAGCACCGTGAGCCCATTGGCTCTAGCGCGCCCGTTCACGTCTCGCCGTCGTCGCCCGTAAGGGTAAGATATATTTATGGAATTAGGTGAGTCCATTTCCGCACAGCAAATCAAACATTTTTTTACACTTTTAAATCTAACTGGCAATGAACTTAATTGTTGCTAACGAATCACATTTTAAATACGCTCAGGATATCTGTGATACCATAGCAGAATCTGCTAAAGTACGCGGTACCGGTATAGCAAAACGTACACCGGAATACATCCAAAAAAAACTATCCAATGGTAATGCCGTTTTAGCTTTGGATGGAGAGAAATTTGCTGGTTTTTGCTACATAGAGGTATGGGGGCACGAGAAATTTGTGGCCAACTCCGGACTCATTGTACACCCAGATTACAGGGGTCAAGGACTTGCAAAAAAAATCAAGGCAAAAATTTTCCAACTAAGCAGGGAAAAATTTCCAGATGCTAAAATATTCGGAATTACTACTGGTTTAGCAGTTATGAAAATTAACTACGAACTTGGCTACAAACCAGTTACCTTTTCTGAACTGACAGATGATCCAGAATTCTGGAAAGGATGTCAAACCTGCAAAAACTTCGATATTCTTACTAGAACAGAGCAAAAAATGTGTCTTTGTACCGGTATGTTATACGACCCGGTTTCCAAGAAAAAGGCAGAAGAAACAAAAGAAGTGAACGGTAAGGCATTTACAAGATTAAAAAGTATAAAACAGAGTTTGTTTTTAAGAAAGAAAGAAGAAAAAAGTAAACAATAACCTATAGAGTATAGAGTATAGAGTATAGAGTATAGAGTATAGAAGTTAAAATATAAATATTGAGACTAATGAAATAGCTGATTTTTATAAAATCTATTTTCTTTTCTCTTTTTTCTAACTTCTCTATTCTAATCCATATCAAACCAAAATAATAATTACCCGGCTTGCCGGAAACGAATATCATATCATGAAAAAATTAGTACTAGCATACAGCGGCGGATTGGACACTTCTTATTGCGCCAAACATTTATCAAAAGACAAAGGATTTGAAGTACATGCAGTTAGTGTAAATACTGGCGGATTTTCTTCGGATGAAATAAAGGAAATAGAAAAGAAATCCATTGAACTAGGCGCAACTTCTTACACCTCAATTGATGCCGTACAAACCTTTTATGACAAAGTTGTTAAGTACCTTATTTTTGGTAATGTACTAAAAAACAATACCTACCCACTATCTGTAAGTGCAGAACGTATTGTGCAAGCCATAGAAATTGTAAACTACGCAAAAAAAATTGGAGCCGGTTATATTGCCCACGGTAGTACCGGTGCTGGTAACGACCAAGTACGTTTCGATATGATTTTCCAAATCATTGCTCCCGAAATTGAAATCATTACTCCTATTAGAGATAACAAATTAGCTAGAGAAGAAGAGATTGCATATCTAAAGGAAAACGGAGTAGACTATCCTTGGGAGAAAGCTAAATATTCTATCAACAGAGGACTGTGGGGAACATCTGTGGGTGGTGAAGAAACACTAACTTCAGAAAAACCCTTGCCAGACAGCGCCTACCCTAGTCAATTACAAGAAAAGAACCCAACCGAGGTAAAACTTACATTCGAAAAAGGAGAGCTAGTTGCTATTGATGGAGAAAAAGACAATCCCGTTGCCAATATTGAAAAACTTGAGGCTTTGGCATCTAAATACGCCATTGGTAGAGATATTCACGTTGGCGATACTATTATTGGCACCAAGGGTAGAGTTGGTTTTGAAGCTCCTGCATCATTAATCATCATTAAGGCACACCACTTACTAGAGAAGCACACGCTTACCAAATGGCAACAATATCAAAAAGAGCAACAAGGTAATTTTTATGGCATGTTATTGCACGAGGGCAATTACCTAGATGCTGTAATGCGTAACATAGAAACTTTCTTGACCGATACGCAAAAAACGGTTTCCGGTGATGTATTCGTTGGTCTATATCCATTTCAGTTCAGGTTGCACGGTATCTCGTCTGAACACGATTTAATGACCGATGCTTTTGGTAAATATGGTGAAGTCAATAAAGGATGGACTGCAGATGACGCCAAAGGATTTATTAAAATTTTATCAAATTCAGGAAAGATATATAACCATGTAAATGGAAGTGAATAGTATAAAGTAAAGAGTACAAAGTATTAAGTTAAAGAACTTTTAGAAATCAGGTACTTCGTACTTAATACTTAATACTACTTACTAAAAAACAAAATTATGATTAAAGCAGGTATTATTGGCGGTTCTGGTTATACGGGTGGTGAACTTATTCGTATTCTATTGAATCACCCGGCAACGGAAATAGATTTTGTATTCAGTACCACTAGGGCTGGAAAAAAAGTAACTACTGCGCATCCGGATTTATTGGGAATTACCGACCTTGAGTTTACCGGTGATGTCAACTTAAATGTCAACGTTGTTTTTCTATGTTTGGGTCATGGCAACTCCACCGCATTTTTAAAGGCACATGATTTTTCCTCAGATACCGTAATCATCGATTTAAGTAATGATTTTAGATTACATGCCGATGCCAATTTTAATGACAAACAATTTGTTTACGGTTTGCCCGAATTGTTCAAAACAAATATTGAAAACGCAAAATATATTGCCAACCCAGGTTGTTTTGCTACCGCTATTCAATTGGCATTACTTCCATTGGCAAAAGCTGAGTTATTGGAAAACGAAGTGCACATTAATGCAGTAACCGGTAGTACTGGTGCAGGTGTTAGTCCGTCAGCGACTTCTCATTTTTCATGGAGAAATAATAACGTAAGCTGGTACAAGCCTTTTACGCATCAACATTTGGGTGAAATCAATGAGAGTTTGCGCTCCCTACAAGAGAACACGGGCAACTTATTTTTTATGCCTAACAGAGGGAATTTCACTCGTGGAATTCTAGCTACTTCATATACCAAATTTGAAGGTAGTTTAGAAGATGCAAAAAAAATATACAAAGATTTTTACAAGGATGCCGTGTTCACACAAATATCCGAAGAACCCATCAATCTAAAACAGGTAGTAAATACTAATCAGTGCCACATACACCTACATAAACATGAAGATGTATTATTAATTACGGCTGCGATTGACAATTTATTGAAAGGTGCATCGGGACAAGCAGTACAGAATATGAATTTAATTTTTGGGTTAGAAGAAAATTTAGGCTTGAATTTGAAAGCAGGGGTTTTTTAACTCGGCTACGCTCAGTTACCCATAAATTATATTGAGCAAAGCTAAAATTTTAGTTGATGGTTGATGGAAATTTAAAAAATCTATTTAAGGGATAAAGCATAAAATAATATAGTTTAATTATAAGCAGAGTATTCTAAGTATCAATCAATTAGAATACACTTGGCACTCAACACTTAATACAAAAAAAATGAAAACAGCTATTATAGGTGCAGGTAATTTAGGACTTTCCATAGCAAAGGGCATCCTAAACAGTAATGGTGCAACCAGCATGTACCTTACCAAAAGGGACACCAAATCTATTGCGGACTATGAAAAGTATGATAAGGTAACTGTTACTACTGACAATAGACTAGCCGTTGAAAATTCAGATATCTTGATTTTTGCGGTACAACCTATTCATTTTGCTGAAATTCTAGAGAGTATAAAAGACCTATTGACCGAGAAACATGTTATTATTTCTACCATAACCGGATTTAGTATCAAGAAAATTGAGGCTGTAATCGGTAAGGACAACTTTATTATTAGAAGTATGCCAAATACCGCCATTTCGGTAGGCAAATCAATGACCTGTATCTGTAGTAATGAAAAAGGTAAAAAAAGGGTAGAGCTGGCAAAAGCTATTTTCAACAGGATGGGACATTCTATGGAAATTCCCGAAGGACAAATGCAGGCCGCTACCGTAATATGTGCAAGTGGTGTTGCTTTTTGGATGCGTTTAATACGTGCCACTACCCAAGGAGCCATTCAACTAGGTTTTGATGCTAAAGAAGCACAAGAGCTGGCCATGCATACCTGTAACGGTGCCGCAAGCTTATTGATTGAATCGGGCAATCACCCTGAAGAAGAAATTGACCGTGTTACCACACCTATGGGCTGTACCATTACAGGCTTAAACGAAATGGAACACCAAGGACTTAGCTCATCATTAATACGTGGTATTATATCATCATACGACAAGATTACCGAATTTAAAAACAAGTAAACACGCGACCAAACCCGTTCAATTTGAACTTGAAACTTTTCAACTATGAAATTATTTGACGTTTATCCATTATATAATGTAACTCCCGTATCCGCGAAAGGTATTGTAGTTACAGATGACCAAGGACAGGATTATTTGGATTTCTATGGCGGACATGCCGTTATCTCCATTGGCCATACACACCCACATTATGTAAAACGTTTAAAAGATCAATTGGACAATATTGGCTTTTATAGCAATGCGGTACAGAATCCGTTACAGGTAGAATTGGCTGCAAAATTGGGGGAAGCATCAAACTGTGAAGATTACAATCTTTTTATGTGCAACTCTGGTGCTGAAGCTAATGAAAATGCCCTGAAAATGGCTTCTTTTGTAACGGGAAAATCCAAAATTATCGCCTTTAACAATGGTTTTCACGGTAGAACATCTGCTGCAGTAGCAACAACGGATAACCCTTCTATAAACGCAGAAATCAATTTACAGCATGAAGTTGTTTTTCTTGACCTGAACGACAGTAAGGGTTTTGAAAGGGAAATATCTAAAAATGTTTGCGCCGTAATTATTGAATCTATCCAAGGTGTTGGTGGTTTAGATGAACCTACAACTGAATTTTTACAGGAAGTAGCATCGTTATGTAAAGAAAATGATGCGTTATTAATTGCCGATGAAGTTCAATCGGGATTTGGTAGAAGTGGTAAATTCTTTGCATTTCAACACCATAATATTCAACCGGACATCATAAGTATTGCAAAAGGTATGGGCAACGGTTTTCCTGTTGGTGGCATTCTAATTCACGACAGTATCAAGGCAAAATACGGCATGTTGGGCACCACTTTTGGTGGCAATCATTTGGCTTGTGCAGCTACTATGGCGGTTTTAGAAGTAATTGAAAAAGAAAACCTAATTAGCAATGCTAAAGAACTAGGCGAATATTTCAACGAAAAAGCAAAAGAAATTCCGCAAGTAAAACGGGTAAAGGGTAAAGGCTTAATGTTAGGACTTGAATTTGATTTTCAGGTTGCCGATCTACGAAAAAAATTGATTCATGAGCACTTCTTATTTACCGGTGGTGCTAAAGATAAAACGGTACTTAGAATATTACCGGCATTGAACATTACCAAACAAGATTTAGATGTGTTTTTCACAGCTCTTAAGACTGCCTTAATATGAAAACAACACTTAGTATCACAAAAAGAAATGCCGTATTAAAGCGTATGGCAGAATTGGTTCAACAAGAGGAATCCATTTTAATCTCTGCCAATGAAAAAGATTTGAACTCCTTTGAATCTGGAGACATTGCCATGATAGATCGCTTAAAAGTAGATAAATCAAAGGTGGCTGAAATGGTATCATCCTTGAAAAAACTAGCATCTTTACCAGACCCCTTGCATGTAGAACGATTTCAATTTACCCATGATAACGGTATGGAAATCAGCAACAAAACAGCTCCGTTTGGAACCATCATGATCATCTACGAATCTAGACCGGATGTTACTATTGAGGCTGCAGGAATTGCTTTTAAATCAGGGAATAAAATATTATTAAAAGGCGGTAAAGAGTCATTAAATTCTAACTTAGTTTTGGTCAATCTTTGGCACAAGGCTTTAGAATCTTGTGACTGTGCTACAGATTGGGTGAGCTACCTCAATTATTCTAGAACAGAAACACAACAATTTTTAGAAAACCCAACGCAAAAACTCGATTTAATCGTTCCTCGTGGTGGTGAAAAACTAATCGCTTTTGTAAAGCAACACGCTAAATGCCCCGTAATTGTTAGCGGAAGAGGAAACAACTTTGTATATGTTTCTCAAGATGCGGACTTGCAAATGGCGCTAGATGTAATCATCAATGCCAAGACCACCAAAATATCTGCTTGCAACGCTGTGGACAAAGTAATTATATCTAGAGATTTACCTCGCAAGGTGGAATTTTTAAATCACTTGATACAAACTTTAAAAAAGCACAAGGTCGAAATTTTGACCGATGCCAAACTTTCAGGTTTGGAAGGCACTTCACAAATGGAAGATGAATCCGTTTGGTACGAAGAATTTTTAGATTATAAAATAGTACTGGGACAAGTGCCAAATGTAGACGAGGCCATACAGCTAATCAATACGTACGGCGGTGGTCACTCCGCTTCCATTATTACCAAAAATGAAGAGGAGGCTGATATTTTTATGCAATCAGTTGACACGGCTGCAGTATACCATAATGCATCTACACGTTTTACCGATGGTGGGCAGTTTGGACTAGGCGGTGAACTTGCGATAAGTACAGATAAATTACACCAACGCGGACCAATTGGATTACAGCATTTAATAACCAATAAATGGTATGTAAAAGGGAATGGACAGGTTAGATAGGTGATTCGTTGTTCGTTGTTCGTTGTTCGTTGTTCGTTGTTCGTTGTTCGTTGTTCGTAAAATAAATAATTTATGTCCGGTCGAGCGCAGTCGAGACCTAAAGAAGGAGTTAGGAGTTAGGAGGTAGGAGGTAGGAGTTAGGAGTTAGGAGTTAGGAGTTAGGAGTTAGGAGTTAGGAGTTAGGAGTTAGGAGTTAGGAGTTAGGAGTTAGGAAAATAAGATTTCACCTAACATAAACGATATTAAAATGTTGAAAAAGAGAATTTTATTGAAATTAGGTTCTAATACCTTAACCAAAGACACTGATCATATTTCCCGTGGAAAAATTGAGGATATTGGTCGGCAAATAGCAGCATTAAAAGATCAATACGAATTCATTATCGTAAGTTCAGGGGCTATTGCTGCCGCAAAGCAATTCGTTAAAATTGAACATAATGGAGAGGATATCAATGTAAAACAAGCATTGGCATCAATAGGTCAGCCTCACCTCATGCGTATATTTCAAGAAAATTTTAGGGAATTGGGTCTGTTCTCCTCCCAATGTTTATTATCGTATTCCGACTTTGAAAAAGAGCGAACAAGAATAAATATTAAAAATACCATCAATGTTCTTGTGGCCAACAATTTCATTCCTATCATCAATGAAAACGATACGGTGGCAACCGATGAAATCAAATTTGGAGATAATGATAAGTTAGCCGGATTGACCGCATCTCTTTTATCCGCAGATATTCTTATCATCGCAACGAATACTGACGGAATTTATACAAAATCGTCCTTAACCACTTCTTCGCCAAAAACAATAGAAGCAGTTTCAGACCTAACCGAATTAGTCAAAGAAATAGGGGAATCTAAATCTACCCACGGTACTGGTGGAATGCAATCAAAAATAGACGCAGCCACCATTGCACAAAAAGCAGGTATTGAAACCTGGATCACCAATGGCCTGAACGATAACTTTATTGTTGATGCCATTAAAAATAAAAGCATATTTACAAAAATTAAAGCATCATGAATTACCTTTCAATAAACGATATAGACGTTCTATCCAACTGGGTAAAAGAAGCCATATCACTTAAAAAGCAGCCTAAAAAATTTAAAGAATTAGGTAAAGACAAAACTATAGGTCTTTTATTTTT
Organism: Maribacter sp. LLG6340-A2; assembly: GCF_045057105.1. Lineage (GTDB taxonomy): Bacteria > Bacteroidota > Bacteroidia > Flavobacteriales > Flavobacteriaceae > Maribacter. The sequence goes on from NZ_CP159332.1 coordinate 1,289,915, forward strand.
TAACAACTCGCTACGTACCCGCTTAAGCACTCAAAAAGCTGCTATGAACTTGGGCATGGAAGTTATTGTCATGAATTTTGGTAGTGAAGGTTGGGCGCTTGAATATGCTGATGGTACTGTTATGGACCAAGGTACTTCTGAGCATATTAAAGAAGCTGCACAGGTAATTTCTCAATACTGTGATATTATTGCCATTCGTGCGTTTGCAGGATTGGTAGATAAGGAGCTGGATGAAGCCGAACAAGTTTTGAGCGGATTTAAAGAATATGCTTCCGTCCCTATCGTGAATATGGAAAGCTCCGTTGGGCATCCGTTACAGGCACTTACAGATGCCATTACGCTAGAAGAACATAATTTCAAGAACAACCCAAAAGTGGTCTTATCTTGGGCACCACACCCTAAGGCATTACCACATGCCGTTGCCAATTCATTCGTACAGATGATGCAAAAGCAAAATGCTGAATTTGTAATTACGCACCCAAAGGGTTATGAGTTAGACCCAAGCATTACAAAAGATTGTACCATTGAGCACGACCATGAAAAGGCTTTAGAAAATGCAGATTTTGTGTACGTAAAAAACTGGAGCAGTTATACTAATTATGGTCAAATAAAATCTCAAGATGCTAATTGGCAAATGACTCTTAAGAAACTAGGGAAAGCTAAATTTATGCATTGCCTGCCGGTACGTAGAAATGTTGTTGTTGCCGATGAGGTTTTGGATAGCAATCAGTCTTTGGTCATAGAACAAGCGAATAACAGAACGTACGCAGCACAATTGGTGCTAAAGAAAATATTGGAAAGCAATGAAAATTAATAAGTGGATTTACATAGGCATCGCTTTATTTGCATTCATTCTATTTGTAGCCAATATGGTTAATATAGACCATAGTACTGCGCACTGGAAAGCCTATATGGGTCCGGTCAGTAATATTATTCTCATAATTGCCATGGTACTCATGTTTAAATTTTCCGATTATGAAAAATAAATTAAGTGTTGTAAAAATTGGTGGCAATGTCATAGAAGATGAAAAAGCTTTAGACGTTTTTCTTACTGCTTTTTCTAAACTTGAAGGATTAAAAATATTAGTACACGGTGGTGGTAAATTAGCTACACAATTGGCTACTAAACTTGGTATTGAATCTAAAATGATAGATGGTAGGCGCATTACCGATGCTGAAACCGTAGATATCATTACCATGGTCTATGGCGGATTGGCAAACAAGAAAATTGTTGCTCAACTACAGGCAAAAAACACAAATGCTATTGGCTTAAGTGGTGCGGACGGTAATAGTATACAAGCGCATAAACGCCCTGTAAAAAAAATTGATTACGGATTTGTTGGTGATATTGATAGTGTAAATTCAGGTTTACTGACCAAGCTTTTATCCGCCGATTTAACGCCTATTTTCTGCGCCTTATCGCATGATGGAGCCGGACAATTATTAAATACGAATGCAGATACCATTGCTTCTGAAATTGCAATTGGTATGGCATCTAGCTATGAAACAACCTTGTATTATTGCTTTGAAAAAAAAGGGGTTTTAATGGATATCGCAAATGAGAACAGTGTAGTTAAACACATTGATTCCAACACTTATCAAGAGCTATTATCTGACCGTATCATTGCGGACGGAATGCTGCCAAAACTGCACAATTGCTTTCACGCGCTGAACAATAGCGTGTCAAAAGTATGTTTAGGCGATGTTACCATGCTCGATAAAGAAACAGAACTGTTCACGACCATAAAATTATAAGATGAACCAAAAAGAACTTACAGAAAGTGCTATCACCTTATTGAAAGAACTTATTTCAATAGAATCATTTTCAAAAGAAGAAGATAAAACAGCCGATGCCATACAAGCTTGGTTGTCTAAATATGATATCCCTACAGAAAGAGATCTCAACAACGTTATTGCGAAAAATAAATACTGGGACGACTCAAAACCGACCTTGCTATTGAACTCGCACCACGACACGGTAAAACCAAATTCTGCCTATACCAAAGATCCATTTCACCCGCATATAGAAGATGGCAAGCTATTTGGATTGGGAAGCAATGATGCCGGCGGACCGTTGGTTTCTCTTTTGGCAACTTTCGTTACCTATTACGAATCTGAAGACCTCAACCATAACATTTTAATGGTAGCCTCTGCCGAAGAGGAGAATGCCGGTGAAAATAGCTTACGTGGCTTATTGCCTAAACTTCCACACATTGATGTGGCTATAGTTGGTGAGCCTACATTAATGCAACTTGCAATCGCAGAAAAAGGATTAGTGGTTTTTGATGCTGTAGTTAAGGGGACTCCTTCCCATGCAGCGCATCCTAATAACGATAATTCCATTTACAATACCATTAAAGTACTGGAATGGTTCAAGAACTATACATTTGAAAAGACCTCTGAAGCATTGGGCGATGTAAAATTGACGGTTACACAAATTAACGCAGGTAAACAACACAATGTAGTACCAGCACAAGTAGATTTAGTGGTAGATGTTCGTGTAAACGATTCTTATAGTAATAAAGAAATAGCAGATTTACTAAAGAAGGATGCGCCATGCGAATTAAAGGAACGATCTTTACGTTTAAATTCATCTAAAATAGATAAAGACCACCCGTTGGTACAATCTGGCATTGCATTGGGTAGAACTACATATGGCTCGCCTACATTATCCGATCAAGCGGCGTTAAGTTGCCAATCGTTAAAATTGGGGCCTGGTGACAGTACTCGCTCCCACTCTGCCAATGAATTTATCTATGTGCATGAAATAGAAGAAGGTATAGATTTGTATATTAAAATATTAAAAGGATTTCTGCACTAAGCGTGCGGCTAATTATAAATTAAAAATCAATTATGTTTTTAGCTTGATACTTGAGCTTGACACTTGAACTTGACACTTGAATTATGAAACTCTGGGATAAAGGATTTAGCACTGATAAAAAGATTGATCATTTTACTGTTGGCAATGATAGGGAACTAGACTTGCTTCTGGCAAAGTATGATGTTATAGCATCTAAGGCACACGCTAAAATGCTTGGTAAAATAGGATTGATTTCTCCTAAAGAAACTGTTGAGCTTGTAAATGAGTTGGACAATATTGCGGCGCGAATAGAAAAAGGTACTTTTTCTATAGAAAATTCTTTTGAAGACATGCATTCTAAAATTGAATACATGCTTACCCTAAGCTTAGGTGATACCGGTAAAAAAATACACACGGCACGCTCTAGAAACGACCAGGTTCTTGTGGCAATGCATTTATACCTAAAGGATGAATTGACCGAAATTAAGTCGATGACCAAATCGCTTTTCAACCTGTTATTGGTTAAGGCACAAGAACATAAAGATGTGATGTTACCTGGGTATACACATTTACAGATCGCGATGCCTTCCTCATTCGGACTATGGTTTTCTGCCTATGCAGAGAGTTTAATAGATGACCTTTATTTTATTGAAGCCGCCTATAAGGTTGCCGACCAAAATCCGTTAGGTAGTGCCGCTGGTTATGGTAGTTCTTTTGCCATAGACCGTAGCTTCACTACCGAAGAAATGGGTTTTGAAACTATGAAGTACAATGTAGTTGCCGCACAAATGAGTAGAGGAAAAGCAGAAAAAGCAGCAGCCTTTGGTATTGCCAATATTGCCGCGACCTTATCTAAAATGGCTATGGATATCTGTTTGTATATGAGTCAGAATTTTGATTTTATCTCATTTCCAGATGAGTTGACCACAGGTTCCAGCATAATGCCACACAAGAAAAACCCAGATGTTTTTGAATTGGTAAGGGGTAAGTGCAACAAACTACAATCCATTCCTAATCAATTAACCTTGGTCATCAACAATTTACCAAGTGGCTACCATAGAGATTTACAATTGGTGAAAGAAATCATTGTTCCTGCAATACAGGATATGAAAGCATGCTTAGAGATTTTAACCTTTAGTCTAAAAGAAATTAAGGTGAACGACAGTATTCTAGACGATCCTAAATATGATTATTTATTCAGTGTAGATACCTTAAACGAGTTGGTACAAAGTGGAATGCCATTTAGGGATGCCTACAAAAAAATGGGAATGGAAATCAATGAAGGTACATTTACTCCTAAGAGAGATATTCACCACACTCACGAGGGTAGCTTAGGTAATTTATGCTTGAAAGAAATTCATGATAAAATGAAAAAGCTTAGTTAACCTTTACATACTTATCTGAATAAATTTTGGTGAATTGTGCTCCAAATGTAACAATGAGACTGGAATAAGAAACCCAGAGCATTACCAAAATAATACTCCCGGCCGCGCCATAGGTAGAGCCGGGTTCTGCTTTACCAAAGTAAAATGCTAGCGCATATTTACCTATTAAAAACAATATTGCCGTTAACGCCGCTCCTACTTTTACCGCTTTCCATCGCACACGGGTACTCGGCAAATATTTGAACATAGCCCCAAACAACAAGTAGATAAACCCTAAGGATAAAATTAAATCTATAACAAAACCAAGTTCTAGCATACCTTCTGGTAATAATCTAGAAAGTTGAGTAGAAAATGCCGACAACAATGAGGTCAATACAAAACTGACCAATAATAAAAACCCGATAATCAATATGAACCCAAAGCCTTTTAAGCGCATAAACAACGTAGATAAAAACTCATTGGAGTATTTAGGTTTTGTTTCCCAAATATCATTTAATGCATTCTGCAATTGATAAAACACCCCGGTTGCACCATAAATAAGTACCCCTACACCTAATAGCGTTGCTACCAGAGAGGTCTGCTGGTTGCCTTGATTTTTTATTATATCTTGAATAGATTGCGCTGTATCCGGACCCATTGCTGATGAAATCTCTGCGAACAACTCACCCTGTACTATTTCCTTACCCCATATACCTCCTACCAATTCTAGAATTAAAATAAGTAAACCTGGTAACGATAAAATGGCATAATAGGCGATAATGGCACTAATTTGAAAGGGCTCTTTTTCCATCCACCCTTTAAAGGTTTTTACCAATAGTTTAGGTAGATGGGATAATTTAAATTTAGATATGTTATTCTTAGGTTCAGCAGACATGCATCAATCGGTTTACACTATTCCTAAATATACTTTGGAAACTTTTTTTGCAGTGATCCAATCCAAAAAAATACTATCTCTTAAGCATACTACATCAGCTTATAACCAATTGATTATTATCTATTTCAAGCTATAAATCTTTTACACAACTGATTAAATCCAAAAATATACTGAAGCCTCTATTACTAGCCACCAATTCAAAAAAACATATAATTAGAAATAAACGAAACGTTAAGGATATTTGGGTTATAATACAATATATAGTTATAATATTGCTATGAACAATTCACCATTGGGAAATTCCCACGGCATAATTGCCACATATAGGTTTGGTAAAGGTTTCCCTACAGATTAATTTAATAGGCAATTAGGATTATTTGATCATTTTAAGATTAATGACCTCTTGTGGTGTTAAGTACCTCCAATGCCCCCGTGGCAAATCTTTTTTGGTCAAACCACCATATACTACTCTATCCAACCTTTGGATATTATACCCCAAAGTTTCAAACAAGCGCTTAACAATCTTATTCCTTGAACTATAAATCTCTATACCCACTTCCCTTTTGGGTGCATCGTTGATATAACTAATGTCCTGTACTCGAACCGGTTTTTCATCTACTACAACGCCTTCCTGTATTTTCTTTAGATCTGCGCTTCGTAGTTCAACATCCAAAACAACGTGATAAATTTTACGCAATCCGTTAATGGGACTTTTTAAGGTCTTGGTCATACTGCCATCATTGGTAAACAGTAACAGACCCGTATCTTCCTTATCTAACTTATCTACAGGCAAAAGTTTTGATTTAGAGGCACTGGAAATTAAACCAGAAACATGTCTTTTTCCTTTTTCGTCCCTAATAGTAGTAACGAAATCCTTAGGTTTGTTCAACAAGACATATTCTTTTTTTACGGGATTTAATAGTTGGCCATCAAATTTCACCTCATCGGTCAATTTTACCTTGTAACCCATTTCTGTAATTGGTTTGCCGTTGACCGTTACATTGCCCGCAGCAATATAGATATCGGCATCCCTACGTGAGCAAACACCTGAGTTTGCCACATATTTGTTTAAGCGAATTGAATTAGGGTCTGATGGCTTACTTGGAGATGCATTTTTTTTAATCGGCGCATTACCACGAGCATAGCTTTTTTTCTTAAAATTACCACCCTGTCTTCCAGAAGCCTTTTTACCCCTACTTGAATCATCCCTACTCATAATTGTACCAATTTTATGCAAAGGTAGCAAATTGCAGTGCCGTTCAAATTTTTATATGAACATAATACAAAGAACTATAAAATTCTATTGAGAACCAGGTCAACATCTATGAGTAAAATACTAAAGACACCAGCTACGATGATCAGTTTTAGAATATTATGCAACCAAACATAATCCTTTTTATTATTAGATTTCAATAACAAAAAGATGAATAGTATAAGCAATAGTACACACCCTATAAAGTAAAGGTTCATGTAACCAATATCAAACTTAAAAATTAGTAATAATGACGGTAGAAGTGTAAAGAGAATCAAACACGTAATAATTGTTTTAGAAATATTGGCTCCATAAATAATTGGTATGGTCCGATAATTTTGAGCTACATCTCCAGAGATATTTTCCAAATCCTTCACCATTTCACGGGCCAGTATCAATAAAAACAGAAATATGGCATGAACAAAAATGACATTCTCAAAATTTTTATAATATACAAATACTACAAAAAAAGGTGTTATGGCCAATGTTGCCGATATAAAATTACCCAACAGGGGAACCCTTTTAAGTTTATGGGAATAAATCCAGATTCCAAAAATATAGGAAGAAAAGAAGAATACTGCCCTAAAAGAAACATAGCTAGCTGCTATGACCGCCAAAAAATTCAAGACAAAATACGTAGTTAATTTAAATCGTTGGCTCACCAAACGATCTAACATACTTTTCCTAGGTTTATTGATCAGGTCTTTTTCTGCGTCGTAAAAATTGTTAATGATATACCCTGCCGCAATGACCATAGCCGAAGCTAAAACAATGACGAACAAATTAACATCAAAAACAACTTGTCTAAGGGGCAAATCTGGTGCCAAGATGTATATGGATGCCAAATATTGAGCCAAGGCAATGACCAGAATATTATAGCCCCGTACTACCGAAAAAAGACTCAGTACCTTTAGAAGTAAGAGCTTGTTTTTTCTATTGAGCATTTTGGTACGTCCTAAAAATTATAAACGACCTCTAATCTATAGTCCTTGAGTGCTGTCTGTGCTTTTTCAAAATCCTCGGTGAATCCTAAAATGTAACCTCCGCCACCAGAGCCACATAATTTCAGATAATAATCATTGGTTTCAATACCTTTCTTCCACAAGTCATGGAATTTTACGGGTATCATAGGTTTAAAATTATCCAAAACAACATGAGACAATTGCTTTAGATTTCCGAATAATGATTTAATGTTACCACTCACAAAATCTTCTACACAGGCATCTGTATGCTTAATAAACTGATTTTTCAGCATACTTCTAAAACCATCGTTCTTCATTTGTTCCATGAAAATCTGCACCATGGGTGCGGTTTCACCCACCGTGCCACTATCCAACAAGAAAACAGCCCCTTTACCTTCACTGTTCTGGGAGGGTATACTGGTAGATTCTATATTATCCTTGGAATTTATTAATATGGGTAAACTTAAATAACTATTCAATGGATCAAGACCGGAAGATTTTCCATGGAAAAAAGATTCCATAGCTCCAAATATAGATTTAAGTTTTAAAAGTTTTTCCCTGGTCAAATTTTCTAAGACCGTAATTTTGTTATTGGCATACTTATCATAGATTGCGGCCACCAATGCACCGCTACTGCCTACTCCATATCCTTGCGGTATAGAACTATCAAAATACATTCCAGAGGCAATATCACTTTTAAGCAGCGCCATATCAAAAGTTACGAAATCCTCTTCCTTCTCTGATAATTCTTCCAAGTAATCTGCAAAAGCAGCTAGACTTTTATTGGATTTTTCCGCTTCTGGTGATAATGAGGTATCTGATTTTAAAGCGCCATTGTAAAAATTATACGGTATGGACAAACCTTTGGAATCCTTAATGATACCATACTCTCCAAAGAGAAGAATTTTTGAATAAAATAATGGTCCTTTCATACTTTAAAATCTAAGCAAATATCTAAAAAACTGGTCAATAATGATTAAAAATTCAGTTAAAGTTTAATCTTTTACCTTTAAACGTTAAACAAAATTAATTTTTTATCAATGTTTAACGCTAATGTTATCTTCTACAAAGCTTAATGTTTCTTTGCTCCTTGACCAATTTGATCACAAATATACTGCCCGTTTTGACAAAAAGAAATTAACTTCTCTTTTATAAACGGAAAAACGATATCTTTTTCATTTTCAGGATATAACACATGTACATTAGCCCCTGCATCTAATGTAAAACAAATATGGGTTTTGCTTTCTTCCCTAAACTTCCAAATCTCATTAATGATAGAAAGAGTATTTGGCTTCATTAAAATAAAATAAGGATTACTGGTCATCATCATGGCATGTAAAGTAAGGGCCTCACTCTCTACGATATTTATAAAATCCCTTAAATTCCCTTCAGCCAAAACTAGTCTAAGCTTTTCTAAATTATCATGAGCTTGTTCAAATCTTTGGGATGCGAATGGATGCCCGTGCATAAGCTCATGACCTACTGTACTACTTACTTGCTTCTCCCCTTTATCTACCAACAAAATGGTATCATGAAAATTATGGAATACATCATGTACTTTATACGGATATTTAATGCCAAATAAGTTTGAACTACCTTCAACCGAAGCGGTTTCTCCCCATTGAACCATAGGACCTTCAATACTACGACATGCGCTCCCAGACCCTAGTCGGGCCAGAAACGATACTTTTCTATTAAAAAATTCATCTGTCATAGGTGCAGAAAATGACCTTTCCATTTCCATAAAACATAACGCCAGAGCAGACATACCGCTAGCAGACGAAGCAATACCACTACTATGTGGAAAAGTATTTGATGTTCGTATGACCAAATGATAATCATTTAAAAAAGGTAGATACTCCGCTATCCTTTTTAAAAATGTTCTAATTTTTGGTTTAAATTCTTCTTTTTCTTCTCCCTCAAAATAAAGTTCAAAAGAAAAGTCATTGTCTTTTTGAGCTTTCTTCCGGTATTCCACACTGGTTTTTGTAGTACAAGCCGCAAGGGTAAAACTGATTGATGGATTAGCCGGGATTTGATTTTCCCTTTTACCCCAATACTTGATCAATGCAATATTACTGGGTGATGAATACCCTACTACACCATTTTCTTTCAATGTTATATAGGATACTGGGATAAAATCTTTTTCTGACATTGAATTTTGAATTTGTGCAAATATAGTTTTTAGGACTATCAATTAAAATAAATCCTTATTTTAGAGTCAAAGGCCAACCAATTGAAACGAAAGCTTACGTATATACTTATTGGCATTGTCATATGTTCCATAATAGGTTTTCTGAGCAGTGTGGTAACACAAAGCTCGGTAAACGGTTGGTACATGACATTGAACAAACCAAGTTTTAATCCTCCCAATTGGGTTTTCGCCCCCGTTTGGAGCGTGCTTTATATTATGATGGGTGTTTCAGCAGGATGGGTATGGGCCAAAGGCTTTCATCATAAATGGGTGAAGACCGGACTCTACCACTTTGGGTTTCAACTTCTTTTAAATGGTCTATGGAGTATTGTCTTTTTTGGATTAAAACAGCCCTTTATAGCATTATTGATTATTATAACGCTTTTAATTGTACTGGGCCTTACCATTAAATGGTTTAATGTAGTCAGTAAAATTGCAGCATATCTTTTAATTCCATATTTCCTATGGGTCTGTTTTGCTACAGTTCTGAATTTTAAGATTTGGGAATTAAATTAATTTGACAATGCTAGCATTTTGTTCATTGTCCTATAATTTCTGGTAGTTGCCAGTACATTCAACTTACGTTCTATAAGATTGTTGTTCAATTTGGCTTTACCGTAACCCACATTGCACTTTAGGTAAACACAATTATTGGTAACCAAAAATTCCTCATTAGCATAGGCTTCTAATGTTAACTTCTCTATATCATCCTGAATTGGCCAATTATTTAACAGCACAAAGTAATTTTGCTTTTGCAAGTTTTCATCATCTGTTTTAAAGGGATTCTGATTTAAAATTTCTTTCACCTGCTCTACGGTCTTCACTATTACCGGAATATTAAATTTAAAATGGTCTAAAATTGCAGCGGATAGCAGCTTTTCCAATTCTTTCGTATTGTCCCATTCACTTTTAAAAAGTACATTCCCACTTTGTATATACGTTTTAACCTCTTTTAATTCTTGGTCAACGAGCAACTCTTTTAGCTCAGCCATTGGAACTTTATTCTTTCCACTAACATTGATTCCCCGAAGAAATGCGATATAGGTTTTCATGTTATTCACTATTTGTGTTTAGATCGTTAACAACACCTTTTGCAGCAATGAAGCCACCTGTCCATGCATTTTGAAAGTTGAATCCGCCAGTAATGGCATCTACATTAATAATTTCACCGGCAAAATACAGGCCAGGTAATATTTTGCTTTCATAGGTCTTGAAGTTTATTTCCTTCAGATCAATTCCGCCTGCAGTAACAAATTCCTCTTTAAAAGTGCTTTTCCCGTTTACTTGAAATATACCAGCAGTCAACTGTTCCGCTAATTTTGCCAATTGCTGTTTTGATACTTCCGGCCAAGTCATTGTATCATCAATTCCAGATGCGTTGACCAAATTAGCCCATAATCGCTTTGGTATATCCAGCACTTTGGTCCTTAAAACCGTTTTCTTTTCTACCTGCTTTACCTTAAGAAGCAGTGCCAATAATCCGTCTTGATGATACTCCGGAATCCAATTCACCTGAATTTTAAACTGATAATTGTACTGTTCTAAAATTCGTGCGCCCCATGCCGATAATTTCAAAATAGCTGGTCCGCTCATACCCCAATGGGTTACCAGCAAAGGGCCCTCTGAAATTAAATTTGACGCCTCTAATTTTAATCGTGTTGATGGTTTCCTAACATTCTTTTTTGGTAGCACCTTAACTTCTGCATGAGTGGCAACACCAGGAATATCCACTATCCGGTCATCTTTAATATTGAAAGTGAACAATGAGGGTACCGGTTGCACAATAGTATGCCCAAGAGCCTCAATATAATTCCACATTTTAGGATTGCTTCCGGTGGCCAGAATAAGCTTATTACAGTACATGTAACCATCACCAATGGCAACTTTCCAGTTATTTGTTCCTTCCTCTACCATGTGCTCAATACCAGTGACAGAGCAATGTGTTTTCACTTGAATTCCCAATCTATCCGCCTCAGAAAGAAAACAGTCTATAATGGTTTGTGAAGAATTACTAACAGGAAACATTCTACCATCTTCCTCAATCTTCAAGGCAACCCCACGTTCCTCAAAAAAACCAATGGTATCACCACTGGCATAGGTATGAAAAGGCCCTAAAAGCTCCTTTTCTCCTCTTGGATAATTTTTACTTAAATCACTGGGGTTAAATTCTGCATGTGTTACATTACAACGCCCACCACCAGATACTTTTACCTTGGTAAGTACATCCTTACCACGTTCCAATATTGCAATTTTGGTTTGCGGTCTACTCTCGGCAATATGTATTGCCGCATAAAATCCTGCCGCACCACCACCAATTACAAGAACATCGTACATTAATTTACTCGTTCAGGAAAATTGGTGATTATGCCATCTACCTTAATACGTTTCATAGCATTTATGTCTGCAGGCTCATTAACCGTCCATGTATAAATTTTGAATCCGGCATCGCGTATTTCATTGGCTTTCTCCAAATCCAAATTTTTAAAGTACGGATTAATGGCCACGGCGTTTAATTCTTTAGCCATAGGTATAGCTTTTACAGGGTCTTCCTCGGTTAAAACCGCAATAGCCACATTTGGATTTAACTTTCGCATCATTTTCAACTCCTCCCAATTAAAGCTAGAAATAATAAAATTCTCTGCTGACCAATTTTGGTTTTCAATATAATACTTCATGATATGATTGACCTTGTCCGCAGTACCGGGTCCTTTCAATTCTATGTTCAAGGCTACTTTATTGTCTATTAACTTTAACACATCTTGAAGCATGGGTATTTTATGACCGCCCTCAACAATAACCTTTCTTAAATCAAGTATGTAATAATCCTCTATACTTCCTGGAGCGTTGGTCAAGCGGTCCAAGGTTTCGTCATGAAAAACTACAATTTCACCACTTTTAATCTTAAAAACATCAATTTCTATCATATCTACTCCTAAATCCATTGCTTTCTGTATGGATGGTAGCGTATTTTCGGTTTCGTGCCCCATAGCACCTCTATGACCAATTACTAAAGGTTCGTTTTTCATATGACAAGATGCTAAAATGAGACAAATAAGTGCTAGATAAATACTTTTAGGCATGTGCTATTGTTTTAATTCAAAAATAAAGGATTCTAACGGATTTAAACTAATGGCAATATGCCCTTCTCCGTTACTAATTTGCAATTGATGCTTACTGCCATACAGGACATCTACCAACTCATAGGAGTTTTTGGTCAATTGCCATTGGTCTACTATGTCTACCGGCAACTTTAAATCAAAGGAAAAATGGTCATTGACATCAAAATTAGATACTATAATCAACTTTTGTTTTTCTGCCCACCGCACATAAGACAATACTCTATGGTTGTAGTTTTCAGTAAGTTCCTTATTGTAAAAATGTATTTCCCTGTAAGCTCCCATTAAGGCCTCACTGCCAATGGTAAACGTTAATAACCGCTTATAAAAATCACGTAAAGCCACCTCTTTTGGAGTAGATTGGCCTCCATCAAACTTCTTGTTGTTTACCCATCTTTGGTGATGCGGCACACCTATATAATCAAATATCGATGTTCTTGACGGACTCCCAAAACCTGCATGTTCTGCCGCCGGCTCCCCTACTTCTTGCCCAAAATAAATCATTGTGGGCGACGTACTTATTGTAGCGGAAACGACCATTGCCGGTCTACCAATTTCCGCATTACCAACAAATTCTGGACTAGCAATACGTTGTTCATCATGGTTTTCCAAAAAATGAAGCATATGATGCTCTATATCTTGCAAGCCGTTTTGTACCACCGGTAAATGATCGGACCACCCATAGCCTTTCATAATATGTTTTAGACCATCATAAAAATCCACTTTATCATACAGGTAGTCCATTTTTCCTTTTTGGATATAGGTTCTGTACAAATCTGGATTATACACCTCTGCCATTAAAAAAGCATCTGGGTTTTTCATTTTGATGGATGAATTCATAAAACTCCAGAATTCTACCGGAACCATTTCTGCCATGTCGTACCTAAATCCGTCAACACCCATATCTAACCAATACAGGGCAATGTCCCTAAATTTTCGCCATGAACTGGGTACTATCTTTTTCTTCCAGTAATTAAAATGCTCTTTATAATCTTTTTCTCCAAAATCATTGGGAAGCATGTCAAAATCAAGTCCGCCATCTGGGCGCACGCCATAATTAATTCGTACCGTTTCGTACCAATCGTTCATATCCGGCTGTGGACTACGCGAGCCATTACCCGTCCATTTAGCAGGTATCTCCACTAATTTGGGAAATGGAAAGTTAGGCTGATTACCTCCTAACGGGCTATAACCATCTCGCCAATTTGGATGTTGAAATTCACTGCCAGGTATATAATAAAAGTTATTATCTTTTTGATATTCAACAGAGGTATCATCACCAAAACCAAAATCGGACACCCCTTTCGGGTTTGTTTTTCCTTCGTACTTTCTAGCCACATGGTTTGGCACAATATCAATAATGACTTTCATACCCGCTTCATGGGTACGCTCAATAAGTAATTTGAACTCTTTTAACCTTTCTGATGGATTTTCAGCTAAATCTGGGTTAACATTATAGTAATCCTTAACGGCATATGGTGAGCCTGCCCTTCCTTTGACCACTGCCGGATCATCATTTGAAATACCAATTTCAGTATAATCATTTATCACCGCATGATGCGGTACACCTGTGTACCAAATATGGGTAATTCCCAAATTTTTAATTTCCAACAGGGCCTTTTTACTGAAATCCGCAAATTTACCTACACCGTTTTCCTCTATTGTACCCCATGGCTTATTCGTAGTACTTGTATTACCGAACAATCTGGTAAACACATGGTAAATAACAATTTTACTATTCATTGACACAAATTCTCATTCATTGTCCTAAACTAAAAAGAAGTATAGACATAGCCTTACTAAACAGTAATTATCTCATTTGGCAATAACACTACTTTATTACCATTGACCCTTATGGACACTTCCTTAGTTCCGAACAATTGAAAACTAACATCGTTAGCACTTACATGAACCTTAATTATTCTATTTCTAAAATTCACTTTAAAAGAATATGCCTGCCATTGCTCCGGTATTTGGGGATAAAAAGATAGCTTGTCGTTAATGACCCGCATACCGCCAAAACCTTCTACAATACTCATCCAGGTACCTGCCATTGATGTAATATGCAAACCTTCCTCTACTTCCTTATTGTAATCATCTAGGTCTAGTCTAGAAGTCCTTAAATAAAACTCATACGCCTGCTCCATTCTTCCTAATTTTGCCGCTTGTATACTGTGCACACAGGGAGACAATGATGACTCATGAACCGTGAAAGGTTCATAAAAATCAAAATGTTTCAGTAATTGTTCCGTAGAAAAATCTTCTTCAAAAAAATAAAACCCCTGTAACACATCTGCCTGCTTAATATAGGGCGACCTTAAAATCCTGTCCCAACTCCATTTTTGATTTATTGGCCTATCGGTTTTTGGCAGATCGTTCACCTTTACCAGATCCTTATCTAAAAATCCGTCTTGTTGTAAAAACACATCATGTTCCTTATCATATGGAAAATACATATTATCCGCTACCTTTTTCCAAGAATCACATTCCCGATCCGTAAGCTGCGTCTTTCCTATGATGCGATGATAGTCTTCCGAGTAACCGCTTTGTACCTTGTCCAATTGTATCAAAGTATAATCAATACACCATTTTGCCAAGTAATTTGTATACCAGTTGTTATTTACATTATTCTCATATTCATTGGGACCCGTAACACCCAGAATAACAAACTTATTCTTATCCTTGGAAAAATTGGCTCTTTGATGCCAAAACCTTGCAATACCGATCAAGACTTCCAGTCCCATTTCAGGGATGTAACTATAATCTCCTGTATATCTATAGTAATTATAAATGGCGAAAGCTATGGCGCCATTTCTATGTATCTCCTCAAAAGTAATTTCCCATTCATTATGACATTCCTCCCCATTCATAGTTACCATGGGGTAGAGTGCGGCACCGTTGCGGAACCCTAGTTTTGCGGCATTCTCTATGGCTTTTTCTAAATGATTATATCTATACTTTAGAAGCTTTTTAGCCACTTTGTCATCTTTGGTGGCCATATAAAATGGAATGCAATAAGCCTCTGTATCCCAATAGGTACTACCACCGTATTTCTCTCCCGTAAACCCTTTTGGACCAATATTCAGTCTAGAATCTGTTCCTAAATATGTTTGGTTAAGTTGAAAAATATTGAAACGTATACCTTGCTGCGCCTTTACATCACCCTCAATAACAATATCACTCATATCCCAAATGGCCGCCCATGCTTGCTTTTGTAATTTTAGCAAGCCTTCAAAACCTAATGACATTGCTTTATCCAGAACATTATTTGCAGCGGATACGAGTTCATCTGCTTTATGATTTCGTGATACGGTATATCCCCCAAATTTTGTCAAGGTAGCTGTCTCACCTTCAGCAATCTTTTTCTTGAATTTTAAAGACGCATAGTTTTCCGTACGATTACCTTTCTCACCGTCTATCAACTTACCATTATACTCCAATGTAGCTTGCATAAACGTACAAGTCTGAAAATTTGTTTTCATGGTATGAGCCTCTATAAAAGCCCGATTACCATCTATGGAGGTTTGGGTAGTATTCCAAAACTTATCGTCCCAGTTACTATCCTCATTGGTTATGCCACTATCTAAATAAGGTTCAAAAACTATCTCGGCTTCGGTATTAAGCACTTTTACCGAATAGGAAATTGCTCCTACCTCATCCAAATCCAAACTTAAGAAACGTTTTACCGTGACCTCTACCTCTAAATTATTTGAAGTTACCGCAATAAAGCTTCTAGTATAACAACCTTCTTTCATGTTCAACTCTCGTCTAAAAGCCGAAACTTTTTTACAAGTAAACAAATCTAGCTCCTGCTCATTTAGGTATACTTTTACACCTATCCAATTTGGTGCATTAAGCACTTTGGCAAAATATTCAGGATATCCGTTTTTCCACCAACCAACACGGGTTTTGTCAGGATAATATACCCCTGCAATGTAACTGCCTTGAAATGTTGGGCCAGTATAGGTCTCTTCAAAATTTGCCCTTTGACCCATTGCACCATTGCCAATACTAAAAATGCTTTCGGAAGATTTTACGTTTTCTTTATCAAAACCTTCTTCAATAATGCACCATGCATCTGCCTTTATATAATTCTGATTCATATATTATTGTTGATTTGTCCGTGAAATTATGTGAGATTTTTACAGGTAGTACTTGCTACTTTGCGAAGTTTTTTTGCACTAGAGATGCAATGAATTCTGTACTCATCTCCGTGAAATCCTTAAAATTATATTTTGCTTCATGGAGCACATGTTCGTCCCCAATACCAATACTGGTCATTTTTGCCCTATTTGCAGCTTCAATGCCCGCTACCGCATCTTCAAAAACAACGCAATGGTCCGGCTCAACATTGAGATTACGGGCGGCAATTAAAAATACTTCTGGATCAGGCTTGGCCTTTGTGACTTGATTACCGTCTACAATGCTATCAAAATAAGGTAAAAGTCCTACTTTTTTTAGAATTGGCCTGGCATTTTTACTGGCAGAACCCAATGCAATTGGTACGTTATTATTTTTTAAATAATCCAATACCCGTGGCACATCTGGCAGTATTTCACTTGCATCCATGTTTTCGATATAAGCAAGATAATCTACATTTTTCTCTACCATCCAAGTATCAAATTGGGTCTGGCTAGCTTTTACTTGCCCTATATCCAACAAAATTTCCAAACAACGTTTTCTACTCACCCCTTTAAAAAGTTCATTTTGTTCAACCGTAAATTCAAAACCCAGTGCATTGGCAAGTTTTTTCCACGCCAAGTAATGATATTTGGCCGTGTCTACGATTACACCGTCCAAATCAAATATAAATCCTACATTTTTCATAGATGTTAAAATATCAATTGATGGTTGAATCACGTTTGATCAACGTTGCGTTGATCACTTCGGTCTTAAATGGCTTTTCTTGTTCTTCTTCAGATTCCATTCTGCTAATAAGTAGTTGTGCCGCTCTCTCGCCCATTTTATCTCCATGCTGGGCCACGGTGGTTAAACTTGGATGTGAATATTTGGATAATAGTCCGTTAGTAAAGCCAATAATTGAGATATCTTCCGGAACCTTGAACCCAAGACCTTTGATTATATTCATACATTGTACCGCAAAAATTTCATTAACACATAAAACGGCATCAATGGTACGCGACTTAAAAAATTCTTTGATTAGATTCTCATTGTCCATATTATAGGGCAATGTCAGGACTAAATTATCATCTGCCTTTAAATTACCATCCTTTAATGCCGCCAAATAACCACTACGCCTATACTCGCTTACATTAAAAAAATTCTCTGTAGTTACCAATGCTATATTTTTAGCTCCCGCTTGTATAAAATGGTTGGTTGCCTCGTAAGCAATGTCCCTATCGTTTAAAATGACTTTATCACAATCAATTTCTGACGTAACCCGATCAAACAACACTACCGGAATTCCTTGATTGATCAGTTCTTTTAAGTGGACAAAATCATTTTTTAGTTGGGTCTCTGCGCTTAAGGATAAAATAAAACCGTCTATACTTCCATTTGCCAACATCTCCATATTGATAACCTCTTTATCAAAAGATTCATCAGAAATGCATACTATAACATTATAACCTTTTTGAATGGCATACTTTTCTATACCTCTAAAAACCGTTGTGAAAAAATGATGAACAATATCCGGAATTACCACACCTATATTTTTTGTCCTCTTATTCTTTAGACTAAGCGCAATATTGTTTGGCCGATAATTGTAAAACTTAGCGAATGCCTGAATTCTATCTTTTGTCTCCTTACTTATCTCATCACTATTCTTTAATGCCTTAGACACGGTAGAAATAGAAACACTAAGTTCCTTGGCAATATCTTTTAATGTGATTTTTGGTCTCAACTATAATTTTTAATTAAAAAACAAATTAATCGGTTTAATCTAACAATATTTTTATGTAAATCATTCTAGAATTGAGGTAATATATAATTATGATTTAAGGGTATGAAATATTATTAATTAAAAAATGATTAAAAATCCTTATATTTCGGTATATCTTGTATATTCTTAAATATGATATGTGTTTTTTATGAATTACCACAATGCAAAACTATATTTATATGATTTTAGCAATAAAAAAAGTTATTAACACGAAAACGTTTTCGCAAATAAACTTCTCCAAATAAATATTCTTAGCAGCAATATTTGCATATTTTTAACAATTGAAATTATTTAACTCAACTTTAAATTAACAGTTTATGAAGATTACACTACTTAAAAGTCTGTTGGTACTAGGGGCATTTATTTCCTTTAGTGTTTCTCAGGCGCAAGAAGTATCTGGAACCGTTTCAGATGCAAGTGGTCCATTACCCGGTGCAAGTGTCCTGGAAAAAGGCACTACCAATGGAACCCAGACTGATTTTGATGGAAATTACACATTGTCGGTAAATGAAGGAGCTGTTCTTGTGGTCAGTTATATCGGTTATAAAACACAAGAAATACCTTATGATGGAAGATCAACAATCAACTTTACCTTAGAAGAAGATGCGGAAGCATTGGAGGAAGTGGTGATTATTGGTTATGGTACAACTACGGTTAAGGATGCAACCGGTTCAGTTTCCGCTGTAACATCTGAAGATTTTAACGGAGGTGCCATTTCATCACCAGAACAACTTATTCAGGGTAAAACTGCCGGTGTTAACATTCAGCAAACTACAGGTGAGCCTGGCGCTGGAATCCAAATTAACATTAGAGGTGCAAACTCGGTAAGAGCTAACAACAACCCTCTATTCGTTGTAGATGGTGTTCCTTTATTTGGTGAAAGTACAGAAGCTACTGGTTCTAATGCTGGTGGAACAGGAAGTGGACAAACAGGTAACCCTTTAAATTTCCTTAACCCTAACGATATTGAAAGCATGAGTATCTTAAAAGATGCATCTGCAACGGCAATATATGGTTCTAGAGGTGCAAATGGTGTTGTGATCATTACAACCAAATCAGGAAAAAGTGCTCCTAAAGGAGTATGGGATTTTTCTACAAGCTTAAGTATTGCTTCTCCGGTAAGACAATATGATTTATTGAACAGGGAAGAATTCCTTAGTGCTTTACCAGATTATGGCGCTGATGCAGCTGCCAATGATTTTGGAGCTAATACAGACTGGCAAGAAGTGCTTTTTAGAACTACAGCATCTACCAACAACAACTTATCATATTCTCACAATTATGGTTCTGGTAACGTTCGTTCAACATTTGGATATCAAAAACAATTTGGTACCATAGAAAAATCTGAATTTGAAAGAATTACAGGAAGACTTAATCTTAACCAAAGATTTTTTGAGGATAAGCTACTATTAGGTTTCCAAACATCTATATCTAGAGTTAATAAATCTCAACCACCGTTAAATTCTACGGCCGGTGTTGAAGGTGATATTTTAGGTGCTACTTATTCTGCAAACCCTACTTGGCCAAATAGTACGGCTTTTCAACCAGATGGTAGTATTTCAAGAAACCCTATCAACCTATTGGTTGAATCTCAGAACATAAGCCACACAGATAGATTGTTATTAAACGGTTCTGCCGAATACAAGTTTACTTCAGAAATTTCTGCTAAAGTAAATGTAGGTTATGACAAATCTGAAAGTGAAAATGTTTCTGTCTTGAGTGCAAATAACATTAATTACCCTGGTATTTCAGGTAATGGATTTGGAACGTATTACACACTTGACAGAGATAACAAAACTTTGGAAACTACTGTTAACTATGCAAAGGAATTTGAAAACTCAAATTTTGACGTTATCGTTGGGTATGCTTACCAAGACTTTAGAACAAGAGGACGTAATGCAGTAGCTAGAGGTTTCTCCACTACAGACCTAAATGCAATGGGCGTTGATTTGGTTAATTCCGTTAATGGAGCCCAAAACTCTATTTCCGGATCATTTCAGCAATTCTATTATGCTGCCAATACTACTGATTTGGTTGTAAACCGTTTGTTCCCTTCATCTTCTACAGAGAATATACCTTACGCATTTGACAGAAATGTGATTGCGCTTTCTGCTGACACTTTTGACAACACAGATGAGCTTCAATCATTTTTTGGAAGAATCAATTATAGCCTTGATGGTAAATATTTATTTACTGCAACTATGAGAGCGGATGGTTCTTCAAGATTTGGACCTGATAATGCTTACGGATATTTCCCATCAGGAGCATTTGCTTGGCAAATAGGAGAAGAAGATTTTATTGGTGAAAACGTATCAACCCTTAAATTGAGATTAAGTGCCGGTATCACTGGTAACCAAGCAGGTTTAGGATATGGTAACTTTGTTGCAAGACAACGATTTGGTGGCATTGGTATCAACAACAGTAATGAAATACAGCCTAACGGACTTTCTATTGTTGCTACTGATAACCCAGCATTAAAATGGGAAAGTACTTTGGATTTCAACATAGGATTGGATTTTGGTTTTAACAATGACCGTTTAAACGGTAGTGTTGATGTATATCGTAGAGATACAAAGGATGTTTTGTTAAAAACTCCACCTGCATTCCCTGCAACAACTCCATTCCAATTTGGTAACGTAGATGCTAATATTATCAACCAAGGTATTGAATTTGCTTTGGGGTATGATTTCATACAACAAGAGGATGTTAATTTCTCAGCTAACTTCAACATTTCATACAATGACAATGAAATTCAAAATTTTGCAGGTGCTATTAACTCCGGTCCTATTAACGGTCCTGGCCTAACTGGTGCTTTTGCTCAACGTTTTGAGGCGGGTTATTCTTTATTCTCTTACTATATGGCACAGTTTGAAGGTTTTGACAGTACCGGGAACCCTATTTACACAGATGTAGACGGTAATGGCGTTGGTGATCCAGATGTTGACAAAACGTTTGTAGGTGAAGATGCTTTACCCGATATTACTTCAGGATTGTCTTTAAATCTTAAAGTTAAGAACTGGGATGTAGCTACTTACTTATCCGGACAATTTGGATTCTCTGTTTACAACAACACAGCAAACTCTTTCTTCAATGCTGGACAAATAGGTACATCAAGAAACGTTACTCAAGACGTATTAGCTCTTGGTGAAGACCCAGGTGCATCTACCGCAGTATCTACAAGATTCTTGGAAAAAGGAGACTTTATTAGATTACAAAATGTATCGGTAGGTTATAACGTTCCCCTTTCCGGTGAAGGAGCACTTAGAAACTTAAGATTATCCTTAACAGGTCAAAATTTATTCTTAATTACTGATTATAGCGGTATTGACCCAGAAGTAACTGTTAATACTGGTAATTTAAATGCTGCAGAATTACCTACTAGAGGAATTGACTTTATGACGTTCCCTAATCCTTTAACAGTAACATTTGGTATTAACGCCTCATTTTAATTAAAAAAAATTGTAAAATCATGAATAGAAATCAAATTAAAATTTATCTATCAAGTTTCCTATTGGCTTGGGGCTTTGTGTCCTGTACCGACTTGGAAATTGAGGAAACCGACTCTTTTATAAGTGATGGTTTCCAAGGACTGGAAAATCCAACTTCTGCACTAGAAGCTTTATATGGAGATATTAGAGGACAGTTGTCTGACCAAGCTAATACTTACGCCTTGAACGAGGTTACTACAGATGCCCAATTAATACCTACTAGAGGTGCTGACTGGGGAGATAACGGACGTTGGAGAAAACTTCACCAACATGAATGGGGATTAGAAGATTCTGATGTTATTACCCCATTTGAGCAATGGAACAAAAACCAATTGGCCGCTTCTCAAATCTTAGATGAAAGAAGTAATTCTCCAGAAGATGTAAAATTAGAAGCTCGTTTCTTAAGAGCCTATGCCATGTGGTGGATTCTTGATCTTTACGGACAAGTTCCATTTAGAGACACAAGTGTTCCTACTACAGAACTTCCTACAGTCCTATCCGGAGCTGAAGCAGTAGCATTTATTATTTCTGATTTAGATATCTGTATTTCTGGTCTACCTTCACGCGCTGCAGGTACCGGGGATGAATTAAAAAGACCAGGAAAAGCCGCTGCACGTTTTTTAAAGGCAAAAATTCTATTGAACAAACATGTTTATGAAAACCAATTAGCTGGTGGCGGAGGTTCTCCTGCAGCAGCAGATATGGCAGAAGTTATTTCTTTGGTAGATCAAATAGCTGCTGATGGCCATGAGCTACAAGCAGGTTATTTTGACATCTTCAGAAACACTGCTGATAATGAAACCATATGGTTTACAGAATCTAACGTTCAAAATATGATATATGCACCATTACACCTGAACTCGTTTGGTCTTGCTGGTGGTGGTGGCTGGAACGGTTTCAGTACTCTTGCAGAATTCTACGACCTTTTTGAAGGTGATGCGGAAAACAATAGAGTTGAAACAGACTTAACACCATTAGACGGTCAGGAAGAAAGAAGAGGTGGAGTTCCTCCAGAAGGTTTACCATTTACTTCTAGACCCGGCACATCAGACGCGGAAGGGTATGAGTTTGGATCAAACGTAGGTTTTGGGTTCTTAATCAACCAACAGTATGATTTAGATGGTGGCAAATTAGTAGACAGACAGGGTAACGACCTAAAATTCTCCAGAGAATTTGTAGACGGTACCGGTGCCAAAAACTTAATTAACAACAGTGAAAGAACGGGTGTACGTATTATTAAGTATAACCCACGTTTTGGTGACAATACCAATCATAAAATTCAATTTCGTTTTGCAGATGCTTACTTAATGAAAGCAGAAGCAATGTTCAGAAGCTCAGGCGATCCAACGGACATGATTAATGCCTTACGTGTATTAAGAGGTGCAACGCCACTAGGAAGTGTTTCTGAAAGTGATATTCTTGACGAAAGAGCAAGAGAATTATTTACGGAAGGATACAGAAGAAATGATTTAATTCGTTTTGGACAATATCTAAGAAGTTGGGAGTTTAAAGGTGATGCGGAAACCGGTAATGAAAAAAGGTTACTTTTCCCAATACCATTACCACAACTTTTGGCCAATCCTAATTTGGTTCAAAACCCTGGGTACTAAATTATAATACCTAATATTTTTTAAAGAGAATCCCTTATTTTGTAAGGGATTCTTTTTTCTATCTAACTTTAGAAAAACTTAAATAAATTATTTCCCTATTCTATCAAAATTATATTTTTGTTTTCTTTACATGAACCATACAGTAGCTAATCTCTCATGTATAAATCATTATTTTTAATAGTACTACTTGGTCTTTTGGTTAGATGTTCTGACCAAAAAAATCATTTGTTCAGTAAACTCAATTCTGAACAAACGGGGGTGACTTTTAAAAATAGTTTATATAGCAGCCCAGAACTTAATATTTTAAACTATCTCTATTATTATAATGGCGCAGGAGTCATCACAGCTGACTTCAACAATGATGGGTTTATTGATTTATATTGTGCTGCCAACCAAGCAGAAGACAAGCTTTACCTGAACAGAGGCAATTTTAAATTTGAAGAAGTAGCGCTCCCCAATAACCTTATACAGCAAGGAAATTGGACTACCGGTGTTACACAAGTTGATATTAATAATGACGGTTTATTAGATATTTACATCTGTAAAGCATCCGGCTATAGAGCACTGACCGGCAGAAATTTACTATATGTAAACCAAGGCATTAATAAAGATGGTATTCCTTCTTTTAAAGAACAGGCAGAGGAATTTGGTTTAGCTTTTTCCGGATTGTCTACCAAAGCTGCTTTTTTTGATTATGATAAAGATGGAGATTTAGACATGTTTCTTCTTAATCATTCCGTTCACCCCAACATTAATTATGGTAAAGGAAAACAGCGTAAAATTATAGATTCTATTTCTGGCGACCGGCTCTACACTAACAATAACGGGTACTTTGAAGACACTAGTGCCGCATCTGGAATTTTTCAAGGTAAATCTGGTTATGGATTAGGACTATCTATCAGCGACTTAAACAATGATGGTTATCCGGATATTTATGTGGGAAATGATTTTTTTGAAAATGATTATCTCTATATAAATCAGAAAGACGGAACCTTCAAGGAAATTACATCACAAGATGATACTATTTTAGGCCACACTACCCACTACTCTATGGGAAACGCCATTGCCGATATTAACAATGATTCTTACCCGGATATTGTATCATTGGACATGCTGCCAGAAGATTTACATACCTATAAAACATCTGGGTTAGAATATGCCTTTCCCATTTACCAACAATACTTAAGAAATGGGTATGCCCCACAATACATGCAAAATACATTGCATCTGAACAATGAAGGTAAAAACTTTTCAGAAATTGGTAATTTAAGTGGCATTTCCGCAACAGAATGGTCCTGGGGTTCTTTGTTAGCAGACTTTGATAATGATGGTTACAAAGACCTATTTGTATCCAACGGCATTAAAGGGGCTACCAATGATATGGATTATATGAATTTCATTGCCAATGACGAAATTCAAAAAAGAATAGATGCAGGCATGGAGGATACTGATATGCCACTTATTAATGAAATCCCAGAGAAAAAGGTTTCAAACTATTTTTTTAAAAATAATAAAGATTTAAGTTTTACCAATGTAACCGACAAATGGTCAAATTTAGGACCATCATTTAGTAATGGTTGCACATATGCTGATTTAGACAATGATGGTGATCTAGACATTATTGTAAATAACATTGATGAAGAACTTTACATCTTAAAAAACAACTTAACCAATTCTAATTATTTATCCATTAGTTTAAAAGGACCAACACATAATATATTTGGTATTGGGGCTAAAATAAATCTGTATACCAAAAACGGTAAACAAACCTTAGAGCATTTTACCACTAATGGGTATCTATCCTCTAGCTCCAATAAATTGCACTTTGGCCTTGGTAGTGCCCGTTCTATAGATTCCTTAACCATAGTTTGGCCAGATAACAAGAGACAGAGCATCAAAAATCCGGAGATAAACAAGGAAATAACTTTAGAGTACAGAAATAGTACATTACCAAACAAAAAAACACCAATAGAAAGTACAAATGCATTAACAGAAACCGCAGCTTATTTAAATTTTATACACCGTGAAAGGCCTTCTTTAGATTTTAGCAAAGAACCATTAATACCGTACGCCAACTCCAATGAAGGACCTACAATTTCTATTGCAGATATAAACAATGATGGCCTGGACGATATATTTATTGGAGGGGCAAAAGCTCAGCCTTCTAAATTATTTTTACAGGACTCTAATGACCTTTTCGTTGAAACACAAACCGAATTATTTGAAAATGATGCAATTAACGAAGATACCTGTAGCATCTTTTTTGACGCTAATGGTGATGGTTTTATCGATTTATTGGTGGCAAGTGGAGGAAATGAATTTTTAAACGGAAAGCCATTACAACCCAGGCTTTATATTAATAAAAATGGAAACTTTATTAAAGACACTTTAGCATTCAACCATATTGAACTAAATGCCTCTAAAATTTCATATAACGATTTTGATAAAGATGGGGATTATGATGTCGTCATCAGTGCGGACCAAAAACCTACTGCTTACGGTATTACACCTGATCAATATTTTTTTATCAATGACGGTAAAGGAATTTTTACCAATCAAATTGAAAAAGTTGCTCCCCAACTTAAATCTTTGGGCAACATTAAGGATATGGTCTGGACCGATATAAATAAAGATGGCTACGATGATTTAATCGTCGTTGGCCACTGGATGCCCATCTCAATATTCCTAAATAATGGCAAGCAATTAATACTACAGACCAACAATCTGCTTAACGACACCAACGGTTGGTGGAACACTATCCTTGTTGCAGATTTGAACAATGATGGTCATAAAGACCTTGTATGCGGTAATTGGGGATTAAACACCAAGTTTAAAGCCTCCAAAGCCAAGCCCATTACACTTTATAATTATGATTTTGATGAAAATGGACAAATAGACCCTATTATCACCTACTATCATAAGGATACCGAAACAGCATTTGCTTCAAAAGATGAATTGGTAAAACAATTGCCCTATTTAAATAAAAAATTCCTTTCCTACTCAACTTTTGCAGAAGCCAATATAGATGAACTTTTTGGCCAATCCTCGTTAAAAAATGCAGAAAGAAAACAGGTTAATGAGCTACAAAGCTGTTGGTTTAAAAATGATGGAACAGGAAAATTTTCAAAACATCTTTTACCTAAAATTGCACAAATATCTACCATCAACGATATGGTAGCAAATGATTTTAACTCTGACGGATTTGATGATTTGTTAATTGTGGGCAATAACTTTGAAATTAGCACACAGTTAGGCAGGTTAGATGCCCTTCATGGGTTAATTTTGTACAATACAAAGGATACAATCACACCTTTTAACAATTTATATAAGATGCTTCAAATTAATGGGGCATCTAGAGAGGTACATAAGATTAAAATAAAAGGCAACAACATTTATATGGTGGGCAGAAACAACAACTCACCTTACTTTTATAATTACCATGATTAAAATGAACAAATTATATTTATCACTTTTGCTTTGTATAGGGTTTTTGTTTTTCGCTTGTACGGAAAAATCCAACGAAGAAAAAAATACTACTAAAGAAGATACATTGTACACCCTGCTATCACCTGATAGTACAGGTATTGATTTTATTAATCAAATAGAAAACAAGAAACAGTTCAATATTTTTAAATATAGAAATTTTTACAACGGTGGCGGGGTTGCTTTGGGCGATATTAACAATGATGGGTTAACGGATATTTATTTAACCGGCAATATGGTTGCCAATAAACTATACTTGAACAAGGGTAATTTTAAATTCGAGGATATAACGGAAACATCCGGTACTAAAGGAAACAAACCTTGGTCTACCGGTGTAGTTATGGCAGACATTAACAATGATGGACTATTGGATATTTATGTTAGTAATGCCGGTAATATGGAAGGCAATAACCATGATAACGATTTATATATTAACAACGGCGATCTAACCTTTACAGAAAAAGCATCGGAATTTAATTTAGCCAAAACAGGTTTTTCTACCCACGCTACATTTTTTGACTATGATAAGGATGGTGACCTGGACGCCTATATTTTAAATAACAGTAATATTCCCGTAAGTAGTTTAGGCTATGCCGAACAAAGAAACGTTAGAGCCCAGGATTGGGAAGGCGTACCCGATATTTTTAAGGGCGTTGGAGATATGCTCCTTCGTAATGATAATGGAAAATTTGTAGATGTTAGTGAAAAAGCGGGCATCTATGGTAGCCTTATAGGCTTTGGCCTAGGGGTTATGGTAACTGACATTAATCAGGATCTATATCCTGACCTCTATGTTTCCAATGATTTTTATGAGAGAGATTATCTGTACATAAACAATCAAGATGGCACCTTTACCGAGGAGATTAATAAATGGACCAACCATTTAAGTCTTTCTGCCATGGGTATAGACATAGCCGATATCAACAATGACGGCCTATCCGATATATTTATCACAGACATGTTACCTGAACCGGACCAACGTGTAAAATCGGTCATGGAATTTGAAGGTTATAATATTTTTAAACTAAAACAAAGCAAAGATTTTCATCAACAATACATACAAAACACCTTACAGCTTAATAATGGCAATGGCTCATTTTCAGAAGTTGCTTATTACAGTGGTATTGAAGCTACGGATTGGAGCTGGTCCGGACTGCTTTTTGATATGGATAACGATGGATTAAAAGACATCTATGTAACCAACGGTATTAATCACGATTTAACAGACCTTGATTTTGTAGATTTTTTCGCCAATGAAATCATACAAAAAATGGCATTGACCGGTAGAAAGGAATCTATTGATTCCATTATCAACAAAATGCCAATGAGCCCCCTACCCAACTATGCCTACCGCAATAATGGGGATATTACGTTTAGTAACTACAACAAACAATGGGGATTTGAAATTCCAAGTAAATCCAATGGGGCCGCTTATGGTGATTTGGACAATGATGGTGATCTAGACTTGGTTGTCAACAATGTAAACATGCAAAGTTTTGTCTACAAGAACAATAGTAACCTGTTAAAAGACCGCAACTATATTAAATTAAAATTCAAAGGTCCGGAAAAGAACAAATTTGCTATCGGAACAAATGTCAAAGTTTATTACGGCGACCAGATTATAGACCAGACCTTAATCCCTTCTAGAGGATTTCAGTCTTCTGTAGAATACCCAATGACCATTGGTGTAGGTACCACCTCTAAAATTGACTCAATACGAGTTATTTGGCCAGATGACACCACCCAGAAAATGACCAATGTAGCCGTAAATTCAGAATACACCCTTAACCATTCTGATGCTACGGAGCAATACCAGGTGCCCAAGATAGAATCTCAAGATAAGCTGCTTAAGGAACTATCAAATTCCACCTTATTGTCCCATAAGGAAAATGACTATAACGATTTTGACAATGAGGGATTAATATATAAATCATTGGATGAAGAAGGGCCGGCACTTGCCATAGGTGATGTTAATGGTGATGGCAATGATGATATTTTTATAGGTGGTGCAAAAGGTTCTTCCGGTGCATTGTACCTACATAAGGGCAATGGTTCTTTAGGAAAACCAAACACAACTTACTTTGAAATAGATGCTGAACTTGAAGATACAGCTGCGGCTTTCTTTGATATGGACAATGACGGAGACCTGGACTTGGTAGTAGGTACGGGCGGTAATGAATTAGGCATGGAAAGCACTTATGGCATAAGGGTATATAAGAACAATGGAAATGGAAATTTCAGTAAGATTGCATCCAAATTCCCTACCGTCAATAAAAATATATCCGTTATAGCACCCTATGATTTTAATAATGATGGTAATACTGATTTATTTATAGGTTCTAGAAGTATCGTTGGCACCTATGGGGTAACGCCCAATCATTTGCTGTTATTGAACAATGCGGACGAAACCTTTACAGATGTCACAGAACGTTCAGGATATGACCTAAAGGATGCAGGTATGGTTACAGATGCTATATGGGTAGACATGGATGCTGATGGAAAGAAGGATTTAATAACGGTATCTGATTGGGGCAACCCCAATATCTATAAAAACTCAGGTAGACGATTAAGTAAATTTTCTACTACTCTTGATAGTTTAAGTGGATGGTGGGGCGCTGTAGATGCTAAAGATTTAGATAATGATGGGGATATTGATTTAATCTTAGGTAATTCTGGCAGTAACGTTCACTATAAACCAAAAGAAAATCAACCCATGAAAATGTGGATCAACGATTTTGACAATGATGGTACCATAGAACAAATAATTACCCAAAATTATGACGGAGGGGATTATCCCCTACATCAAAAAAAGGAGCTTACCACACAAATACTGGCCTTAAAGAAAAAGAATATAAAAGCTTCTGATTACGCCAAGAGAACGATTAATGAATTGTTTCCGAAAGAAACGTTGAAAAATACAATTGTTAAAGAATCTTCCATTTCTGAATCTATCATCGCCATTAATGAAGGCAATGGAAAATTCTCCATTAAAATCTTACCGTCCCGTGTGCAGTTTTCGTGTATATGCGGTATTCAATGTGCAGACGTAAACAATGATGGCCATCTAGATTTAATTATGGCCGGTAATAATTTTGAATTTAAACCACAGTTTTCCAGACAGGACGGTAACTATGGCAATGTATTGCTGGGTGATGGTAAAATGGGATTTGATTGGCAAAACTATGCAGAGAGCGGCCTATTCATAAAAGAAGAGGTTAAACATCTAGAGTTGTTTAAGGATAAAAAAGGGAACACATTTTTAATAGCGGCTATCAATAATGAAAAGCCAAAAATTTATAGATTAAATGAAAAATAGCATTCTTGTACTATTCTTCTCCTTACTACTTTTAAATTGTGGTTCAAAAAATGAAGGTGAGTTATTTAAAAAATTATCCTCAAAAGAAACAGGATTATATTTTGAAAATAACCTAACGGAGTCCAATGACCTCAACATTCTTGATTATCTCTATTACTATAACGGTGGTGGTGTAGCCATAGGCGACATTAATAATGATAGCCTACCGGATATCTTTCTCTCTGCAAACCAGACCGCTAATAAACTTTTCCTGAACAAAGGCAATTTAACCTTTGAAGATATCTCCGAGACTGCTAAAATTGGAGGTAAAAGTTCATGGAACACAGGGGCCGTTATGGGAGATGTAAATGGCGACGGGTTATTGGACATCTATGTTTGTGCCGTAGTTGGCCTAAATGGCTTTAATGGACATAATGAACTATATATTAACCAGGGTAATGGCGAGTTTGAGGAAAGTGCTGCAGCATATGGGCTAGATTATGATTCCTATAGTTCCAATGCTGCCTTTCTGGATTATGATTTAGATGGTGATCTGGACATGTATCTTTTAAACCATGCCGTACACACTCAAGAAACTTATGGCAAGGCAGAATTAAGAAATGAGCGCAATTATGAGTCTGGCGATAAACTATTAAGGAATGATAACGGTACATTCGTAGACGTTAGTGAACAAGCGGGTATATTTGGGGGTATTAACGGATATGGCCTGGGTATTTCCATTGCCGATTTTAATTTGGATGGGTATCCTGACATATATATTGGTAATGATTTTCACGAGGATGATTATTATTATTTAAACAACGGCGATGGTACTTTTACGGAAAGTTTAAGAACCTATTTTGGCCATACTTCTAGGTTTTCTATGGGTAGTGATGCTACAGACCTAAACCATGATGGCAGACCAGATTTAATTTCCCTTGACATGCTACCAGATGATGAAAAGGTTTTAAAAGCATCTGAGGGTGATGATAATCTGCAAATACAGAAAGTAAGAATAAATGATTATGGGTACCATTATCAATTTACCCGTAATATGCTTTACCTAAACCAACCGGACGGTAAATTTGTTGAGACCGCTTTACAAAGTGGGGTTGCCGCTACCGATTGGAGTTGGAGCGCACTTTTTGGAGATTATGATCAAGATGGGGAACAAGATTTATTCATTAGTAACGGCATTCCTAAAAGACCCAATGATTTAGATTACATCAATTTTCTTTCCAATGAAAATATTGAAAAGAAAATGAACAATACCAATCTTATTGACCAAAAGGCATTGAAATTAATGCCGTCTGGTAATGTAGCCAATAAAATTTTCAAAGGATCATCAGATTTGGTATTTAAAGACAAATCCAATTCATGGATAACTACCGATACTATAATTTCCGGAGCAACGGCGTATGGCGACCTAGATAATGATGGGGATCTAGATTTGGTAAGCAATACCTTAAACGGTGAATTGCTAGTGTACGAGAACCAAACAAATACGAAGGCCAATTATTTAAAAATAAAATTAGACTACATACCGGAAAATAAATTTGGTATAGGCACCAAAGTAGTTTCTTTTGCCAAAGAAAAGAAACAATTTAAAGAACTCTATACGGTTAGAGGTTTTCAAGCATCCTCTGAACCCATTGTTCATTTTGGTTACGATAACATGGACAAGGTAGATTCCATTCAAATTATTTGGCCTAACAAAACTTATCAAACCTTAAAAAATGTCCATGTCAATCAAACATTAGTAATTCAACCCAATAAACCTAAACCTTTTGATTATAAGAGTTTACAAAGTAAGGTAAGTCCCCTGTTCAAGAAAACAACAGATAACTTAGGTATCGCTTTTAAACATGAGGAAGATAGATATACAGATTTTAATCGTCAAAAACTTATACCATATCAACTTTCAGATAGAGGTCCTGCCGTAGCCGTTGCAGACATAAATAATGATGATAAAGAAGATATTTTCTTTGGTGGTTCTAAATATATTCCGTCCCAAATATACATCCAGAAAGATTCTGGTTTTGTAAAGACCCTATATCCTAATATAGCCAAAGATTCTATAAAGGAAGATGTCGTATCCATTCTACAAGACTTTAATAATGATGGTGCTAAAGATTTGATTATTGGTACTGGCGGTGCAGATTTCTTTGGGAAGGCAAAACCGCTTACCAATAGCTCGTATAGCTTTAAGAACAATGGGGTCGTGACCAACGAATTTCCGGTATTTTATAACAATGCATCTGTTATAGTACCAGTTGATATTGACGGAGATAATGATATGGATCTGTTCATTGGCAATCAATCCGTTTCATCGGATTTTGGTAAACCTGCAAATTCTCACCTACTTATAAATAATAATGGAGTGTTTGAAATATCAGAGGTTGATGTTTTTAAAAATATAGGAATGGTTACGGATGCAATTGCTACGGATTTTGACAATGATGGCACCCAAGACTTAATACTTGTAGGGGAATGGATGGCCCCTAAATTTTACAAGAATGGCAATACAGGTTTTACTTTAGTGGACAACATAACGGAGAATTCTTTAAGCGGGCTATGGCAAAGTATTGAAGGTTTTGATATTGATGGAGATGGAGATGAGGATTATCTTTTAGGAAATTGGGGTACAAATTCAAAATTTAGTGCTACCGCAAACCACCCAATGAGAATGTACTATAGTGATTTTGATAAAAATGGTGCTACGGAAACAATTGTATGTACGTACAAAGATGGTGCGTATTATCCTTTAGCGGGTTTAAATGATCTATCCGGGCAATTGGTGTCTTTGCGTAAAAAGTTTACTTCTTATAGTTCTTTTGCCGGAAAACCAATTCATGAAATTTTAAGTGATGATCAAATTGATAACGCAAGTATTCTCAATGTTGCAGAATTACGCTCCGGCTACCTTAAAAATGATGACGGTAAATTCACATTTATGCCGTTTGAGTTTAACCTACAAACAGCACCTATTACCTCATTTTTAAAATATGATTTTGATAATGACACTAAAGAAGAGGTATTGATAGGGGGAAATTACTTTGGTGTAAAACCTTATCACGGCAGGTTTGATTCCTTTTCCGGAGCTTTACTTAAAGATGCCAACACGGTACATTTAGGAAATGAATTAGGATTAGATTTTATGTTCAAATCTGTACGTAAGATGAACATTATTAATTTTAAAGAAGAACCGTATGTTTTAGTTACCATCAATAATGATACTGTTCAGGTATACAAAATTCAACGGTAAATATGATACCTGAATAAATAAAGGTTTATTTCCAAAAAAACGTTAGTCACAAAATTATCTACATTATATATGATCAAGAAAGGAAGTTACATTTTTACACTTGTAATTGCATTATTTTTAATTTGGTATCTCTTTATTAAACCTACAGATTACATCATTAATTTTAAATCCGATACCTTTTCAGAAACCATAAATCAATCTTTAAAGTTATGGAGCGCAGGTCTGGAAAATAGTTCTCAACTTAAAGAGGTAAACGATTTTGAACATCTTGAACAGGTCTGGAATATTCAAGATTCTACCCATATTTATTCTTGGGAGATAAAATCAACCTCAGACTCAACATCCCAGGTAACCGTTGGCATTAAGGACAAAGACTTTATGAACAGCATCATGAACAAACTAATGGTACCATTCACCAAAACAAATTTCTCCATAGGTTCAGAAAAAAGAGTTTTAGATTTTATGACAGTGCTTAAGGATCATATAGAAAATTTTAAGGTCACCATTGTTGGTGAAGAAAATTTTGAAGAAAAATTAATTGCCTACGTACCTATAAAGAGCGCTCAAGTAGAAAAAGCACTTGGAATGATGGAAAACACCACATTCATTGGTAATTTTCTATTACAAAACGGTGCTCAACTAGATGGGCCACCCATGTTGGAAATTACGGAATGGGATAGGGTCAACGACTCTATCGACTATAATTTTGGATACCCAATAACCTCTAAGGAAAATTTACCTACAGATTCTGAAATTCTATATAAGACCATTTCGTCTACCAGAGCTATCAAAGCCATATATAATGGAAATTACATTACGTCTGATAGAGCTTGGTATGCATTGCTTAGGTATGCAAAAAAGAACAACCTAAGCGTAGAGCCCAAGGCTATAGAAATATTTTACAACAATCCGGATATGGGAGGCAATTCCTTAAATTGGAAAACCGAAATATACCTACCTTTAAAAACGGAGTAAAATCTCTAATTTCAAGAATTTTTATCTGGCAAAGTAGATATAAATACCAATTACTATTGCACAAATAGCAATCCCAAATTGATTGACATATTTATAAGGTGTAATAGAAACTTGCTTGGTATACTCTAACACAAAAGGTTCCTTACGGGGCTTTATTTTACCTATTACAAGCATAATCACAATATTGGTTACGAACAATATTGCCATAATATGCAAGTAATGGGGATACGCATCCGCTTCAATCAACTTTAGACTAGCAGCATCTGTTACACCAGCAGCTTTGGCTTCGGCCAAGGCTTGATCAACAAACATACCTTTCAACCAAAATTGACTTATACAATATAATACCGAACCAGAAAGAATGCCGATTTTCGCCGCAATAGCAGGTACTCTTTTAGTTAAATACCCTACTACTATGATCGTAAAAATAGGAATACTGTAAATACCGTTTATTTCCTGTAGATAATTGAACAGACTTCCTGCATTTGCTATTAATGGTGCTATAAACATTGCTGCCAATGCTAAACAAATACCAAAAATCTTCCCATATTTTACTACCGTTGTTTCAGAAGCATCCTTATTGATATGTTGCTTGTAAATATCTATACCAAATAAGGTCACGGAACTATTTAGCACACTATTAAAAGAACTTAAAATAGCTCCAAAAAGTACTGCTGCAAAGAAGCCAACCAAAGGTTTTGGTAGAACTGCCCTTACCAGTTCTGGATAAGCCAAATCACTGGTATCCAAACCACCTTCAAAATAATGGTAAGCGATCATGCCTGGAAGTACCAAGATCAAGGGACCCAATATTTTTAAAAACGAAGCCAGTAACAATCCTTTTTGACCTTCTGCCAGATTCTTTGCCCCTAAAGCCCTTTGTATAATCTGTTGGTTAGTACCCCAATAAAACAATTGTACAAGCATCATTCCTGTAAAAATTGTAGCAAAAGGTACTTCTTGTCCTTTATTACC
Source organism: Maribacter sp. LLG6340-A2 (assembly GCF_045057105.1). Taxonomy (GTDB): domain Bacteria; phylum Bacteroidota; class Bacteroidia; order Flavobacteriales; family Flavobacteriaceae; genus Maribacter. The sequence goes on from NZ_CP159332.1 coordinate 1,325,491, forward strand.
CGTAGAATCAAAACGTTCCGGGTTTGTGCTAATCAACGTATCCAACCCCTCAAAAACACTACCATCGCCAATTGCCATTAATCCAAAAACAGGAATCAAAAGACCTCCCACCAATAATCCTATAGCATTTATTGAATCTGAAACAGCTACGGCCTTTAAACCCCCAAATACGGCATAAATAGACCCAATTATCCCTATTCCCCAGATACAGATTACCAATGCGGTCTCATCAGACACCTCTAAAAGTGTAGATACATCGAACATGCCACTAATGGCAACAGATCCAGAATATAATATTACCGGTAGCAGTACTACCACATAACCTGTTAAAAAGAGTCCGGAAGTTATGGTCTTAGTAGTAACATCAAATCTTTTTGATAAAAATTGTGGAACCGTAGTCAACCCTCCTTTTAAATATCTTGGAAGCAAAAAAATTGCCGCAATGACAATGGCTATTGCCGCAAGGGTTTCCCACGCCATAACGGACAACCCGTCTGTATAAGCACTACCATTAAGGCCTACAATCTGTTCTGTAGATAAATTCGTTAACAACAATGAACCGGCAATTACCCCGGCCGTTAAACTACGGCCTCCAAGAAAATATCCGTCAGATGATTTTTCATTGGTATTGCGTGTTGCTAAATAAGAAATTACAGCTACTAGAATGGTAAAGCCTAAAAAAGAAAATATGCCTATCATTATCTATTGGGTTGATTATTATAATTGATAAATATATTGGATATTTTAAGACTTCCACAACCAATTCTTAGATTTATCTTAAAATAAACTATTGTTTTTAGAGGATATAGTGATATTACACCGTAAAAACATTTAAATACATATCTTAATTACTTGAAGCACATATAAAAGTCTCAAATTTATTTAGTTTTGTACTTCATAATTTTTTAATTGAAATTTTCATTTCCTATGTTCAAAAATTTATCGAACACTTGTATTGCAATACTACTCTTCAGTTTAGTTATTTCCTGTGCTGAAGAAAAAAAACAAGAACCTATTGTCATTACCCCAGATGAATTACACAATTCAATTGACAAAGTTGTAGAGATCATGATCCATGATATCTTTTCCCCACCGGTTGCAAGTAGAATTTTTGCTTATCCAAATATTGCGGCATATGAGATTATTTCCCAAGTAAATCCAGAATACAATTCCCTAGCAGGTCAATTAAAAGATTTGGAACCTATACCTTTAATAGATTCTACACAAGCTATAAATCCCCAATTATCAGCTTTGATCGCCCATATGAATATAAGCAGGCAATTAATTTTTTCCGAACAAACTTTTGATGTTCTACAAGACAGTCTTTTTCAACAATGGGAATCTAAGAATGAAATAGAGTTTAATGCCTCTAAAAATTATGGACTTAAAGTAGCGGAACATATTAAAGCTTGGATGGCCAAGGATAATTATAGCCAAACCAGGACAATGCCTAAATTTACGGTAAATACCGATGACCCTGCTAGATGGCAACCTACACCACCGGCATATATGGATGGCATAGAACCTCATTGGAGCAAAATACGACCTTTTGCCCTAGATTCCGCATCACAGTTTAAGCCGGTACCACCACCTCCTTTTTCCATGGATAAAAATTCTGATTTCTATAAAGAACTTATAGAAGTCTATAACATTGGAAATAAAATTACCGAAGATGGAGATGAATCTGAAGAAGTGGCCATTGCTAAATTCTGGGACTGTAATCCTTATGTTTCCGTTACAAGAGGACATTTAATGTTTGCTACAAAAAAAATTACCCCAGGGGCACACTGGATCGGCATCACTAAAATTGCCTGTAAAAAAACCAACGCAAATTTTGACGATACCGTTTATGCATACACTAAAACTTCTATGGCCATAGCCGATGGATTTATTAGTTGCTGGGACGAAAAATATAGAAGCAACTTAATTAGACCAGAAACATTGATCAATCAACATATTGACGAAAACTGGAAACCCATATTACAAACCCCTCCATTTCCTGAGTACACCTCTGGACACAGTGTAGTTTCTGGAGCCGCTAGTACCGTTTTAACCGATATATTTGGAGATGATTTCTTCTTTGAAGATGATACGGAGACGGCATATGGCCTACCTATAAGAAATTTTAAATCCTTTAACCAAGCTGCAGATGAAGCCGCAATTAGTAGAATGTACGGTGGTATTCATTATAGGGCCGCTGTAGAGGTAGGTGTAGGTCAAGGTAGAAATATAGGAAACCTGATCAACGCCAAGTTAGATATGAAAATAGAAGATAAAAATATTGCAGCCAAATAAGTTGCAAGCCCTATCTTATCTATAGGGGCTATCCTAAAATCATGAAAAACCTATTCTATCTTTCTTTTGCGTTCATAATTTCCTCATGCAGCAACTACGGGCAGCTTAAGGTTGTTACGGACCTTCCCTCTAGTTTAAAAGAAATTTCAGGCATGGTTACCTATAACGACTCTACCATATGGGCAATAGAGGACAACGGCAATAAGGATGAAATTTATCAAGTAAATTATAAAGGGAAAATTTTAAATAGTCTAAAGGTTAAAAATGGCGATAATACCGATTGGGAAGACCTTAGCAAAGATCAAGACGGCAATCTTTACATAGCGGATATTGGTAATAATGCCAATACACGAAAAAATTTGGTGGTTTACAAACTACCCAACCCAACCAATGAACCGGGTGATAAAATAGATGCGGAAAAAATAGAATACTATTATCCGGATCAAAAAGAATTTCCTCCTGCAAAAGAAAATTTGCTCTATGATGCCGAGGCCATATTCCATCACAACAAAAAGCTGTACTTGATCACAAAAAATAGGTCCAATCCCTTTTCTGGCGAAGCACACATTTACACCCTACCCGACTCCAAAGGTACCTACGAGGCTAAATTATTAAGTAAATTCACCCCTTGTACCGACTGGAAATTATGTCAAATAACATCTATTGATATTGCTCCTAAAGGTGACAAAATCGTAGCACTTAGTTATGGTAAATTGTTTGTCTTCACTGATTTTTCTTGGGACGATTTTTCAAAGGGAAAAATGAAAGAAATTGACCTTGGCGCCAGGTCCCAATTAGAATCTATCTGCTTTCTTAATAATCAAACCTTATTGCTCTCTGACGAAAAAAGTCATGGGTCTGGCGGAAATCTGTACACGTTTACCCTGCCCTAATTTTTAAAAGCCGAATCCTAAACCAAAACTGAACCTGACCCCGTCATCGCTTCCAAATAATGCAGTATTAATAGAAATTACATCTGATGCATTTAGGAAAAAACCACCTCCATAAGAAGTATGCCAACGCTTGGAACTCATTTCCGGATACCACACCCTACCATAGTCAAAACCGGCAAAAATCCCCATGGCCATAGGCAAGAGTGATGTACGTTTCTTTTTTAGACTAAAACGTATATCCGTATTTTGGTAATAACTGGTCTTTCCCGTGAATCGTTGGTTTCTAAAACCACGCAGTCCGTCCATACCCCCAATACTTGCCGCTTGGTAAAATTCATAACCGTTACCCACATTAAAATGGGCTTTCCATTTGGTCGCTAGCACTAATCTACCATTAGGCACCAATCTATAATCAAACCCAATAGAGGGTATTATATATCCAAAATCCCCACCATTATTAGAAATATTGTCCTTGAAACCAACATCTAAACTAGTGGACATACCCATGGTAGGAAAAGCAATATTATCCTTATTTTCATAAGAATACCCCGCATGTACTCCTACAAAGTCGCTATTGGTTTCTTCCCCGTTTTGTTGATAGAACGTATTTATAAAGCGATCTTGGGTCTCTTCTACACTAATATTTTGATAAGAAACACCAAATTTTACCTTTGCCCCTAACTGGCCACGCCAGACCAAGGAAGGTGTAAATTCTATTTGCCTTAGTTTTACCCGATTATAATCAAGCTCCAAATCATCATCAAGGTTTACCGTATTATTACCAAAGCCAAAAAAGTTGACCGCAAAATTTGGACTAGTAAATCTAGCGGATAGTTCTGCATTCCATTTTTCGAAAATATGAGCAAATTCTCCCCTATAGGTAAAATCAAAACCACTTGTGGCAAAGTAATAAGAAGCCCCAAAAGTATGCTGCTGGGTAAATGGATTTTGTCTAAACCCATTATAGGTATATGTGTTTAGAAAACCAATACGCACCCCATCATCTGGATTAAAGCCAATGGTAGGTATAATTTGGTTAAAACTATTTCTAAGGTTTAATGGTTGGTAGGTATTAACCACATAAGCATCTGAACGTTTTACCTTTGCTCCAGATGTTTTTTCAAACGTGTTTTTCTTGCTCTTGAAGTCATAGAGGGCTACATCTCTACCATTACCAACCCTGTAAATATCATTATTTTGACCACCTATGACCCTAACCTTTACACCCTTAAAGTTTGATGGATTTTCTATTTCAAAAATATCATCGTCATCTAACCCATATACCCAAATTTCTTTTGTATCCGCTGTAGAAAATATTTTATAATAAAAAAGCTTTTTCTTTTTATCACCTATATTTCTATACACCTTTACCTCTGTCTCCTTGTCATTTAACCTGTTTATTTCAAACCAATCATCTTTATCCGTACCTGCAACAACTGCATATTTGTTCAGCACACCATAATACTCTTTTGCCGTTTCCTTTATACGACTTAACCGTTGTAACAATATATGTTTTATCTCGTCTACGGTTTCATCCCTAACCTCTTCTGGAAATGCTTTAAACGCTTTATCAATTGCTTGTGGCGTTAAATTTTTTTGCAAGTATTCTGCCTGTGCCAACCACTGAGCTTTTTCGGTTTCTCCTAACAAAGCAAGGTCTAACACATAGGTTTTTGGAGAAGAATTAAATCCTTTAACACTTCGGATTTCTTCCGTAAAACCCTCCATAAGTCGTAAGCCAGGTATAATGCGGGTGGCAATGTTCATTAATGCACCATCGCCCATTTTGGAATATACTTGGTCACGGTCTCTAGGTACCGGTTTGTAAACAATTTTATCTTTCTCCTTATCCTTAAATTCTGCCCACCTCCATTGGTCAACATGCCTATCCCAATCGCCCAAAACCATATCAAACAATCTAGCGCGTAAATAAAGGTCCTTGTCCACCTCATATTTTTCATCGTCCCGCAAATCCTCAAGCATACTATCCGTACTCTTTAGTTCATTGGAGTACCCAAAACTTGCCAAATCTCCGTGACCATCGCCTGCATGCTCCTCTATCATATAAAGTTCATCTCCAAAAGATTCGTTATATTCCTTTAAAGCAGGTTGTTTGGGTACATAGTATAGTACGGGGTTGGTATGAAACAGATTTACTGCATCTGAAAGTTCTGCAATGGTAAAAGGTCCATATGGATGTGATCCTGTATAAAAATCCTGTAATAACTCTTGGGTGTAGGTTTCCTTTAAGTCCTCCAAAACATATTGGTCTTGAAATGCCATGGATTGCAAGTAAAGTTCCGCACTCTTTTTCAATGCCCTCATTACATATTCCCTACCATCCTTTCTTCGTAAACGCAAAGATTTAGATTGATGGCCGCCCCCTTTTTTGACGGGAACAAGACCTCCCAATAAGGTATCTAAATTTACCGTTGGCGCAGTAACTTTTGTACCGTAATACTTGCGGTAACGTTCTCCCCAAATCGTTCTAAAAAATTTACTTTTATCTATATCCTCTTCCGTATATACCGATGCCTTTACGGTCTTAGGAAAAACAGCGGAATACTCACCCGTATATTCTATTTGGGTGGGTGGTAAAACCGTATTGGTGAACAAAAACTCCTCATTACCATCATCACCAACACCATAAAACCTAACTCTAGATGAACCATCTGTATAAATTTCCAAGGTTGCATAACCCATTCTACCGGTGTTGAACTGTGACCCGTTCAATAATCTTGTAGTTCCTTTCTTTGCTCCAGATCCACTAACAATTTGTGGGGTGTTGTTTTCAACGATGTACTGTAAAGAATGTTCATGGCCAGATGCAAATATGACACGATCAGAAAATTGGGCCAACGTAGTTACCCGCTTCATTAATTCATTATAACGCTTATTGTTCAAATCTTCCACAGATGCACCTGATGTATTTCTTAGGATATTTACAAATGTTCCCAATACGGGTACCGGTACAGGCAATTCTTTTGGATAAAATTGTTTTCGTAACGAAAATTGACCGCCATGGGGACCATAACTTGTAGTGGGGTGATGCATGGCTATAATGGTAGTTCTGTCCCTATAATCCTTAATAGCATCTTCCAGTTCCAAGAAAAACTTCTCCCTGCTTTTAATATCGCACTTATCATTGATATCCGGCCGCTTGTCCCAATTGGTTAAATACCATTCTGTGTCAATGGTAATGATCGCTACTTCATCAGAAACTTCTACAACATCTAACGGACAGCCGTTCTCAGGTAGAAAAGGGTCTTTTTCTTTCTTTTTTAATGCATCTTTGATATAGTTCTCCTCTCGCTCCAGACCAATGAGACCCTCCGTATACCAATCATGATTACCGGGGATGAACAATGGTCTACCCTTAAAATTATCAAGGGTCTTTAATTGAGCATCAAGATCGTTTTTGGCATTGAAATAGGCAACCGTAGAATCTTTAGGGTCCGGAAGCCCTGCAGGGTAAATATTATCCCCTAAAAAAATAGCCGTACTGTTCTCATCTGCCCGATCCAATCTTTTCTTGAAAATCTTTAAAGCGGCATTCATATCCCCCATTGGCGACAAACCCGCATCACCGATTAGATAAAATGTATGAGACACTTCTTTATCCTCATGAACATCCAAGGCATATTTATCATCTACATATTTTGTATCATAGGTTGCGCAACCCACAATTAACGATACCATGAACAGGCAAGCATAATATTTTCCCATAGTAATGTAACCCTCTTTAAATTTTTGTAATTTGGGTATTTCTAACCAATAATCTCTATGTCGAATATCTTAGCCAAGGCACAAGATTTTGTGACCGATCTCCTCACTAATAAGTTGGATAAGAACTTCCTGTATCATAACCTTAGGCACACTCAACGCGTGGTTAAAAGTACTAAAGAAATATTGGACTCATGTTCTCTATCCGATCAAGAAAGGGAGTTATTAATTCTTGTGGCATGGTTGCATGATACGGGCTACACAAAAGGCATAAAAAATCATGAGGAAAACAGCTGCGCCATAGCAGAAAAATTTTTGCTAAAAGAAGGCTATGAACCCAATAAAATTGACCAAATCAAAGCCTGTATAATGGCGACGAAATGGAACGCTAAACCTTCTAATTTACTGGAAGAGATTATACGTGATGCGGATTCCTCCCATTTTGCACAAAGTAGTTATATTGAAACCTCAGAATTGTTACGGGAAGAACTTAAATTACTGGGTGTCAAAAACTTTAGTCAGAAAGAATGGCTACAAGGAAATATTCAAGTTTTTAGGACTGATCATCAATTTTATACGGATTATGCCAAAGAACACTGGGCAGAGAAAAAGGACAAGAACTTAAGAAAACTGATCAAGGATAGAAAATCCGAGAAAAAAATAGCCAAAAAGGAACGCCTAAAAGCAAAGTTTAAAGGGGAAAGCCCAGATAGGGGCATACAGACCTTATATAGGGTAACGCTTAAAAATCATATTACCCTAAGTGATATTGCAGATACCAAAGCCAACATTTTACTTTCTGTAAATGCCATTATTATTTCATTGGCCTTATCCAATTTAATTCCAAAATTGGACAATCCTTCCAATGACTACCTCATTTACCCTACGGTACTCTTTGTTCTTTTTGCCATAATATCCATGATATTGGCGGTATTGGCAACCAGACCCAATGTTACCAGTGGTTCTTTTACCAAAGAAGATGTAGCCAACAAAAATGTAAACCTTCTATTTTTTGGGAATTTTCATAAAATGAAACTTGGGGAATATGAATGGGCCATTCAAGAAATGCTCAAGGATAAGGACTACATCTATTCTTCCCTGACCAAAGACCTTTATTTTTTAGGAATCGTCTTAAATAGAAAATATACCTTATTACGATGGACGTATACTATTTTTATGATCGGTATGATCTTATCTGTAATTGCCTTTGCCATCTCGTTTAAATTCTACGGCCCAGACCGTAGTTTGGAATTGTTGAGCCAGGTACTAATCCTTTAGGGTCTTAATAAGGTCGTCGTAGGTGTAGGTTTTATCCGGGGCTTTCTCCGTTTTGTATAGAATCTCTGCACGTATGGCCTTTAGACCAGATACACCTTGTAATCCTTCCAATTCCACAATCTCAATTTTATTGGAAAAACAACCCTTGGATTTTAAGAATTTAATATACCTTAAATACTCTAACTCATCCTTTTTCTGGGAATATACTATAGATAGAAATCCTTTTTTCGTTAAACGCTCCTCTGTACCTTTAACAAAGGACTTGTCTATACGCTTTTTAATGACCTCATAACGCGCATTATAAGTGCCATCAACATCAAACTGTTTTTCATCCATTCTAAAACGGATAGATAATGAGGTGTTGTACACCAATATCAATGACGTGGCATCTAAGGGTACGGGCAACTCCGGTTTAAGGGCATAGTGTACATTTTCCATTTCGCACATGACCTGTAACTGCCAAAGCCTAAGATTATTAAGATATAACTGATTATACTCTAACTCTTCTGATATGGATTCCCCTATGTACATATTATGTTCCACCCCATCTGTCTTAAAACGCTCATAATAATGAGGATACATTTTTTGCGCGCTTTCTTGCTTTTTATCAATGACGGCAGATAATTTTTTATTGATCAGGGTGACACTTTCATCATAGTTTTTTCTATGATCATAATAGGATCCCGTGCCCATATCTATCTTGGCCTCATAGGCAAGAATATGCTTTTCTATAGCGCTGTCAGATTTTTTTAAATGCTCAAATACAGGTATAATTTCATCATGCACAAAATCAAAAATGGCCTGTTCACTATTGGTGTACAACATTTCCTTGATACTTTCAAGATGATTGTTCACCCTAAAAATTAATTCTTCATAAATGGGCAAGTTCCATGTATCCATTGCCAAAGTAAGCACATTGGCTATCTCAGAAAGTTGTATCATTAGATCTCTCTGTATAGCCAGGTTCCTAGCCTTGGAAGAATCCTTAATATCTATTTGACCAAACAAAGGATAAACATCCTTAAAGACAATTTCCCTGAAAGCAGTTGGGCGACCTTCCATCTCATCTCCCATAAACCTTTTTGCCTCTTCTTGAAATTTCCAATAAACGGATGAGTGTACAGAGGTACATTCATTTTGTATAATGGCATCTATTCTATTGTTCTCCTCATTTTTAGTACGTACAACCGCAGAAACTATAAAAGGCAATACATCATCTAATTTCTGTGCATTAACCCCATTGAGCACACCTTTCTTTTGCGATACTATTTCCAAAATCCCCAAAAGTTTACCTTCATAGGCTATAGGTGCAAATATGGCACTTTGTACACCCTGATCCTGCAGTCCTTTATACGGTTGCAAAGCACCAGATTCCTCAACCATACGGTCCACATCGGCAATAGTAAAATAAGAGTTATAATCAATTAACTTGTTATAAGAATCTATACACAAAGCCTGTTTGCAGTCAATAGCATGCTTGCCCCTTAGAAGAAAACTTTCAAAGCCAATACCGGCTACTTCTTCAAATTGCTCTTTCTTGGCATCAAAAGAAGCAAAACCCACTTTAATATTAGGCAGACGGAAGAAAGATTTAAAAGTCTCCTGTAAATCGTTCATGAACTTTACAGGTTGCAAGGTGTCCTTAGAGATCAACTTTGATTTAATATTTGAAATTGCTTGTTCCATCGTTACATCGAACAGGTTAGCAATTACAAAACCTTTGGAAATAAAACTTTCTGGCGGAATTTTTTCCATCCATAGCGATGCATCATTAGGATTGGCCAAGAGCTCATCTACATCTTCCTGGGTTATTTCCTTAGCCTTATCCGTGGGTATAATGTCAATAAAGTCCGCATTGTACAAAATACGATAATGACGCATAACCCCATTTGCATCTGGAATATCATAGAAATAAGGCCTGCTAAAATCTAGCTGATAACCGTAATAGTAATTCAGTACTACCACACAGCTCATTATATAATCCAAGTCATCACCAACATTCCTGATTTCAGGTTCATAATCTGCACCGGCCTCATTGATGATATTCTGAAATCGCTTAGATGATTTTATGATTACATCTTGATAGGGCAGGGTTGCCACTTTAATTTCATTTGCGCTCAAAGCCTCTGTAAACGTATCTTGCAAAATACGCTCGATCAAGTCCTTATGCTTTTCCAATAATGTAAAATCAGTAAAACCATTTCGCAGTTCAGGAAAGCCTTTTTCCACAGCCAGAATACGCTCTGCCGTAGCTGCCAAAAATGGATCATTGCCCCTTAAGTGTTCATCATACTTCGACAGAAGTTTTTCAAAACTTATGAGGTGCTTAAACGGCATTTTCTTTCTATCGTGCTTTCCCATGCTATGGTTAGTCTACATTTATGCTGTAAAGTTACAAAACAACATAAGTTTTTTGGGTTACTATTTCCTTATGGTTAGCGGGATTTTCGGATATTTAACGAAAAATACACCATGTCATCGGAAACTAGACTTAACAACGCCCTTAAAAATGCCAAAGTCATTCCTTTTGACGATACTTCAAAATTTATTCTTTTTAGTGATTGCCACAGGGGAGATAACAGTTTTGCCGATGATTTTGCCAATAATAGAAACATTTACTACCATGCTTTAAAATTCTATTATTCAGAAGGATTTCAGTATTGTGAGCTTGGTGATGGTGATGAACTATGGGAGAACATTCATTTTGGATCTATTTTTGAAGCACACAAAAACGTATTTAAACTTTTAAAGCAATTTCATTTAGAACATAGGCTACACATGATTTGGGGAAACCATGATATGGTCTACAAGGATGAAGCGTATGTAAAAAAACACCTGTCCAGCTATTTTGAGCCTATTGATGATAAGGACAAATCTCTTTTTGAGGGTATTAAATACCACGAAGCCATACTGTTAAAACATACACACACCGATCAAGAAATTTTTATGACCCATGGCCACCAGGCAGACTGGTGGAATTACAACTTTTGGAGATGTGGTAGGTTTTTGGTGAGAGTTTTATGGAAGCCTTTACAAGTATGGGGAATTGCGGACCCCACTTCTCCTGCTAGAAACTATACCGAACTTATTAAAGTAGAAAGGCGTATAAAAAAATGGATATTAAAGCACAATCTGATGGTAACCGTCATTGGACATACCCACAGGCCCCGTTTTCCGGAACCTGGGGACATTCCTCTTTTTAACGACGGTAGTTGTGTGCACCCAAGAAGTATTACCGGTATTGAAATAGAAAAAGGTATGATCTCTTTGATCAAATGGCAAATAAACACCACAGATGATGGTACGTTACGTGTGGTTCGCATACTGTTGGAAGGCCCTCAAAAATTGGTAGATTATATCGATAAAAAATAACATGGAAACAATTCATGATCTCATAGAGCAAATTCCTATAAGACATAACTTTACTTCTACCATAATGCTACTAGGAGTGGCACAAAATCTATTTTTAAGTATTGTACTTTTTGAAAAAAGCAAGAACAATAGATTACTACTTTATTTTGCATTTTTATTATTATTCGGAACACTGGTTTTTTTGGATACTTATTTGTGTTACACCGGACTCATAAAACACCTTCCTGAATGGAATGATTCTTCTGAAGTTTTTGTTTTGCTTATAGGTCCTTTTCTATACTTTACCATTTATGCATTTTTGAAAAGAAAACCTATTTCAATACATAAAGGTTGGTGGCACTTAATTTTACCGCTAGGTTATCTTTTATCACAGATTCCGTTTTACATAGCTCCAGTTTCGGTTAAACTAAACGCTTATTTAGGTGCGTATTACAGTAATTTAGGTACCGCATCGGTTCCAGAGACATTTAACTATTCGTACCATCACATTAAAGATATATTTGATTGGTTAATTTTATTTAGTTTACTGTTATATACGCTATTATCACTAAAACTAGTTAAAGAAGAACGCTATAGAAATGACACAGATAAAGCAAAGCTTAAGTCTGCCAAATACATTTTTACACGTAATTCTGCCATTATACTCTGTACTTTTTTCTTTCTTCTATTTGTTGTTTTCTACATATATGACGATGATGGCGGAGATCATTTTATTGCCATTTTCCAAACTTTTGTAGCATTTGCCACCACACACATCATTATTTCGAAATCTAAATTCTTTGAAAAATCATGGGCTGCCGACAAGTATGAAACACTGGGAAGTTCTCAGCATGAACTAACGTTTCATGAAATAGAAACCTTTGTTAACGACAACGATTATTTTATTAAAAAAGAAGCAAGTTTAAAAGATTTAGCAAATCAGTTAAAAATACATCCCAATCAAATTTCAAAAACCATCAATTCAGATTTCGGAGCTAATTTTAGCCATTACATCAATAGTAAAAGAGTTAATTTGGCAAAGAAAAGATTGATAGACCCACATTTTAGTCATCTTACGATAGAAGCTATTGGTGATACCGTGGGTTTCAAGTCCAAGTCTTCTTTTTACAATGCTTTCAAAAAGGTTTCCAATATTTCACCATCCCAATTTGTAAAGTCAATTTCTCCAAAATTGTAATTGTAGACGTATTGTAAGCACAAAATTTTATCAGTTAGCACTTTAAAATTCAACTTTGAAAAAAATGTTGAATATGGAAGTTAAGTTTAGAAGGTATGATATTGACTGGCTACGTGTTGTTGTTTTTTCACTACTCATAATATATCATACAGGTATGTTCTTTGTGCCTTGGGGTTGGCACCTAAAAAATAATAACATCTATGATTGGTTGAAGTGGCCAATGCTTTTTTTAAACCAGTGGAGGCTACCCATATTATTTCTAATTTCTGGAATAGGTACTTTTTATGCCTTATCAAAAAGAAATATTTGGCAATTTAATAAGGAGCGATTTTTGCGTTTAGGTATTCCTCTTGTTTTCGGTATGCTCGTTATTGTTCCTCCACAGGTATATTTTGAAAGATTGGTACAAGGTCAATTTCAAGGTTCGTATTGGAGCTACCTGAGCACTATAGCCTATGACGGCATTTACCCAGAAGGCAATTTAAGTTGGCATCACTTGTGGTTTCTTCCGTATCTACTAGTTTTTTCCGTATTGCTTTCTCCTTTTTTCCTTTATATAAAAAATAATAAAAACAGATGTATACGTTGGATTAGTAAGGTAATTCAAAAACCATACGGACTATACATTTTTACGATTCCATTATATTTATTGGAGTCTTTGCTAGAACCTTTTTATGACATAACCCATGACCTAATTAATGATTGGTTTAATTTTTTCTCTTCCATGACTTTATTTTTCTTTGGATTTGTCATGGTCGCTTGCGGACCTATTCTTTGGAATGTAATCGAAAGGATACGCACAAAAGCTCTTTACTTAGGAATTATATGTTTCATAGGTATGCTTTTCACTTGGCAATTTGAAGACGGATACACTCGTCACTTTACCGAAGCTTTTCTAAAAATCATTAATCTTTGGTCATGGATATTAGTATTACTAGGTTATGCCGCTAAGTATAAAAACAAAACTAGTCCTCTTCTAAGTTATGCTAATCGTGCTGTTTACCCATTCTACATTCTTCATCAAACCATAACCGTAGGGATTGCATATTATCTAATGGACTTGGAATGGAGCTTACTTTTAAAAGCTACAATTTTAATCGTAGGTACATTTTTAATTTGTTGGTTAATTTATCATTTAATCATATTAAAAATAAAACATTTACACCCTTTGTTTGGATTAAAAAAAGGTGTCTAACTAAGATTTATGTAAAAAATTAGATGTTTTCCCGTTGAAATTATAAATAAAACACCTAAAATAGTGTGACTTACATAGGGTTTTGGTTTCTAAATAGATAGAATCAATTAAACCTTATTAAAATGAAAAAATTTATTGCAGAATTTATCGGCACGTTATGGTTGGTCTTAGGTGGTTGTGGTAGTGCCGTACTTGCAGCGGCCTTTCCGGAAATGGGTATTGGCTTTCTTGGGGTCTCCTTGGCATTTGGTCTTACCGTAGTCACCATGGCCTATGGTATAGGCCATATCTCAGGATGCCATTTAAATCCGGCCGTTTCTATTGGCCTTTGGGTGGGTGGGCGTTTTAACGGTAAAGACGTATTCCCCTATATCATTGCCCAATGTATGGGAGCTATTGCCGGTGCAGCCATTCTTTTTTTAATTGCATCTGGTAAAGCAGATTTTGACATAGGTAATTTTGCCGCAAATGGTTATGGAGCGCATTCTCCTGGCGGATATAGCATGACTTCCGCTTTTTTTATTGAAGCGGTCATGACCTTTATATTTCTTTTTGTAATACTAGGTTCTACCTACACGAAAGCCCCTAGAGGTTTTGCCGGCTTGGCCATTGGACTTTGTTTAACCCTTATACATCTTATTAGTATTCCGGTAACCAATACCTCGGTTAACCCTGCCCGTAGTACAAGTCAAGCACTTTTTGTAAGCGACTGGGCCATAGGTCAACTGTGGTTGTTCTGGTTAGCCCCCATTATAGGGGCGGTCATTGCAGGAATCGTTTATAAAATAATTTCTCCGGAACCAACGGATTAATTGCTGTAAACAATTAGAAAGCGTATCATATTTATATAAAGTATGATGCGCTTTTTTTTTGTGGTATATTTAAAGTATCAACCAATCAACTCAATTTTAATATGCCATTATTCATTGTTATTTTAGGAATTCTACTCCTATTTCTTCTCATTGCCAAATTCAAGCTAAATGCCTTTATCACCTTCGTCATTGTATCTCTTTTTGTGGGTATTGCGGAAGGCATGGAACCCGTTAGCGTTGTCGATTCCATTCAAAAAGGAATCGGTAATATTTTAGGCTTCCTCGTTATTATTTTAGGTTTAGGAGCCATGCTGGGCAAGTTGGTTGCCGATAGCGGTGCCGCACAAAGAATCACTACCCATTTGGTAGAAAAATTCGGTAAAAAGAACATTCAGTGGGCAGTTGTTTTAACCGGTTTCATTGTGGGTATCCCTATGTTTTATTCCGTAGGGTTTGTAATTTTAGTACCCTTGGTATTCACCATTGCCGCAGCTACAGGTTTACCACTTCTTTATGTGGGGTTGCCCATGCTGGCATCACTCTCGGTAACCCACGGATATTTACCTCCACACCCTGCACCCACGGCATTGGCATCAATGTTCAATGCGGATATCGGTAAAACACTGCTATACGGAATCCTTGTAGCCATTCCCGCTATCATTGTTGCCGGCCCTATCTTTTCAAGAACCTTAAAGAACATTAACGCTACACCCTTAAAAGAATTTTTAAACCCCGTGGTGCTTAAAGAAGAAGAAATGCCAAGTATGGCAAATAGCATCATTAGTGCATTATTACCGGTTATTCTAATTGCCGTTGCCGCCCTGGCACAACTTCTATTACCTGCCGATCTCTTTCTTACCAAGATCTTGGTATTTATGGGCAACCCAGCAATTGCTATGTTAATTGCTGTTTTGGTTGCTATTTACACCTTAGGATTAGGACGCGGTAAAAGCATGAAAGAGGTTATGGACTCCGTTGGTAGCGCCATTAACGGTATTACCATGGTACTTTTGATCATTGCGGGATCCGGTGCGTTAAAACAAGTATTGATCGATAGTGGTGTAAGTGCATATATTGGTGGTATTTTAGAACAATCTTCTATTTCCCCATTGGTTTTGGCATGGCTTATCGCAACGGTTATTCGTGTATGTGTTGGCTCGGCAACAGTTGCCGGTTTAACTGCTGCAGGCATAGTATTGCCACTAGTACAAGGTACTGGTGTTAGCCCAGAATTAATGGTTCTGGCCATTGGATCAGGTAGTTTAATGTTATCTCACGTTAACGATAGCGGTTTTTGGTTGTTCAAAGAATATTTTAACTTATCAGTAAACGATACGTTAAGAAGCTGGACCGTTATGGAAACTACCGTTGGTGTAATGGGACTAGTAGGTGTTCTAGTGATTAACATGTTCATTTAAAATAAAATTTATGCTAAAGAAACCTTCTGAAAGAATTAAGGAACTAGGTCTGGTTTTACCGCCGGCCCCACCCCCAGCAGGGTTATATAAACCAGTACTGGTCGTTGACCATTTTTTATATATTTCCGGACAAGGACCCATGCAAAATGACGGCTCTTTAATTGTAGGTAGAGCTGGTTTTGATATGACCACGGAAGAAGCAAAAGTTGCTGCACGACAAGTAGCGTTAACCATGCTGTCTACCATACAGACCCATTTTGGCGATATCGATAAAATAAAAAGAATCGTAAAAACATTGGGAATGGTGAATTCTACTCCCGATTTTGGTCAACAGCCTCTGGTCATAAATGGTTTCAGTGAACTTATGGCAGATATTTTTGGTCCGGATAACGGCGTTGGTGTACGTAGTGCCGTTGGCATGATTTTACCTGGAGGAATTCCTGTTGAAATAGAAGCTCATTTTGAATTACATCACTAACAATTATGGCCAACGAAAACTGGTATTCCTTACAACTTCCCGAGCATATAATTTCTCCTTCTTTATTGGTCTATCCTGATAGAATTCAACATAATATCGATTTGATGATTGCCATGACAGGTGATGTTAATCGCTTGCGTCCGCATATAAAAACATACAAAAATGCCGATATCATAAAAATGCAAATGGATGCTGGCATTCAAAAATTTAAATGTGCTACGATTGCCGAGGCGGAATTACTTGGAGATTGCAAAGCGAAAGATGTATTGCTGGCTATGCAACCCATAGGTCCAAATGCAGAGCGCTTTGTTGAGCTCATAAAAAAATATCCGAACACCCTATTTTCAACGATTATTGACAATACCAAAAGCCTTCATATTCTAAGCAAATTAGCCCACCTAAATGCTATTAAAATTTCACTTTGGATAGACATTAATAATGGTATGAACCGAACAGGGATTAGTCCTGATGACAAGGCACTTACTTTGTATAGCGATTTGCACGAAAACGAACATTTAATTGCCGAAGGTTTACATGTTTATGATGGACATTTAAGGAATACGGATCCAGCTACCAGAGAATCGGATTGTAATACCGCTTTTGAACCTATACTATCTTTAAAGAATAACATTGAGAAACTTCAACTACCTAATCCTAAAATAGTAGCCGGTGGTTCGCCCACTTTTCCTTATCACAGCAAAAGAAAAGATGTAGATGCTAGTCCTGGTACTACATTGCTTTGGGATTCTGGATACGGTAATGCATTCCCAGAAATGAAATTTCTACCTGCCGCAGTTCTAATGACCCGCATACTCAGCAAACCGACAACTGGTATTCTATGCTTTGACCTCGGTCATAAGTCTGTTGCGCCAGAAATGCCTTTTCCTAGAATTGAATTTTTAGACCTAAAGCACAGCAAACAAATAAGTCAGTCAGAAGAACATTTGGTGGTGGAATATGATGACCTTACCATACCAGAATTGGGTGATGTTCATTATGCCATACCTAAACACATTTGCCCTACCGTAGCAAAATATGATACCATAATTGTTGTAAAAGATAATCAGGTTATTGATTTTTGGCCGATAAGCGCAAGAACACAAAAATCTAATATTTAAGTATGTTTATATTTGACGCCCATTTAGACTTGTCCATGAATGCAATGGAATGGAACCGCGACCTTACTTGGTCTGTTGAAGCTATTAGAAAAGCTGAACAGGGCATGACAGATAAACCTGATCGTGGCAACAATACAGTATCTCTTGATGCCATGCGAAAGGGAAATATTGGTCTTTGCATGGCAACACAAATTGCAAGATATGTTCATAAGGACAATACCCTTCCGGGATGGAAATCACCTCAACAAGCCTGGGCGCAAACACAGGGACAACTGGCGTGGTACAAAAGCATGGAAGCTGCCGGAGAAATGGTTCAGATTACCAACAAAAAAGAGCTTAACGCGCATTTAGAACTATGGAAAACCAACGAGGAAAATAAACCCATTGGCTATTTACTAAGTCTTGAGGGTGCTGACTCCATAATTGATATTTCTTATCTTGAAAAATCATATCATCAAGGTTTAAGAGCAATTGGTCCTGCTCACTACGGGCCAGGCACCTATGCTCACGGCACCAATTCCGTAGGTGGTATTGGAACTAAGGGAAGAGCACTTCTTAAAGAAATTGAAAGGTTGGGAATTATACTTGATGTCACCCATTTATGCGATATCAGCTTTTGGGAGACAATGGTGAATTATGACGGTCCTCTTTGGGCTAGCCATAATAATTGTAGGACATTAGTAAACCATCACAGACAATTTACCGATGAACAGATCAAAGAAATCATAGGTCGCAAAGGCATAATTGGTGTTGTTCTTGATGCTTGGATGATGGTACCCAATTGGGAAAGAGGGGTTTCTAACCCGCAATCTGCAGGAGTAAGTCTTCAGCAAATGGTTGACAATATGGATCATATTTGCCAACTAGCCGGTAATGCAGAACATGTGGGTATAGGCTCTGACCTTGATGGCGGATTTGGAAAAGAACAAGGACCTGCAGATGTTGATACCATTTCAGATTTGCAAAAATTAGTGGGATTATTAGAGAATAGAGGTTATGCACAATCTGATATTGAGCGCATCATGAATGGAAATTTCATCAACTTCTTACGTAGAAATCTTAAGTAAAACATCGCGTTCATCGAATAAGTAAGCTCAAATCTATTATTTTAACGAAGCCTTATGTACGCATGGCAGGGTATTTGTTATCTTTATTTTATCAATATTTAAGATGCAATGAGAAAAATTTATTTTCTTTTTATTGTTTTGTTTTCCTTTTCTAAGGTACAGGTTTCTGCCCAGTCGGAGTTTCCCAGTCCGAAACCTTTAAAGATAGAGGCAGCAAACCCTATTGAACCTAAAGGAAAAACAAGCACTGGCAATGCTTTAAATATGCCTTCCCTGGTAAAGGATCAACCCAATATTGATATGAATTCCAGAAATCCTGTAAAAATGTTACCCGATGAAGAATTGGTACAAGCTGGCACGGGTATGAAAATAGACCCTAAAGTTGGTCCTGGAGAACGTTTAAATGGATCGGGACAATTTTTTCCAGACCAATATCTAGGTGACGTAAAAAGTAGTGGAAAATTTATTGGTATTGTTTGTAGAGATCACGAATATGTTGATGGCGATCGTGTAAAAATATACATGAACGATATGGTCGTAGAACACAACCTGTTATTGACCGGCGCTTTCAAAGGAATTAATGTTGATCTACAAGACGGATTTAACCGTTTGGATTTTGAGGCGCTTAACCATGGATCTTCAGCACCAAATACTGCACAAGTTGATGTGTATAACGATAAAGGAGAATTAATCTATTCTAACAAATGGCTGCTGTCCTCTGGATCTAAAGCAACTTTGATCGTTACTAAGGAGTCTATGTAATAGATACCTCCTTTCTCCTACAGCTAAATTAGCGTGTAACCAAAATTACATTATCGCTTTCCCGGAATATAGGTTTCCTCTGCTCTTTTCAAAACATCTTCACGATAATAAGGTACTTCTTTCCAATCGATGTTCCTATACCTTTCTATTTGATCATTAAAATGTGGTGAAGTTGGGTCGCCGCTTTGTCCACCTGCCAATATACTTTTCGCTTTAACGGTTTCGCCAAATTCCACTACTGCTGCAAAGCTATTGCCTCTTGTTCCATATATTTTTTTTGCACCTTCTGTTGTATAACGAGCTCCATAAGCCGCTAAAGCCCCCCATCTACCGGATGCGAACCCTATTGGCATACTTGGTTTACTATCATCAAAATGTTGAACAATATCGCCCGTGGTTCTTTGATATCTATTCACTTCTCCCCATGGAATTTTCCATGTGCCAAAGTCAGATGAAAGTTCATCTATAACTTCTTCGAATATTCTTAAGGATTCATCCGTATGCGTTCCAAAATAGGTCATGCGTTCCATATCACTCATTCCATTTGGATGCTCTGCCCTACTTCCCATTGCGGTTCCATAAAAATGCGCCAAGGTCATGGCTACTTGATTTTCTCCAGTAGTAAAATCCCAATTTTCTAGAATTTCAATGGGTTCCCCTAATTTTGGATTCTTATCGTCATGGGAATTATAAGCCTTTACCAATCCAGGAATCAATGCCTTAAACGCTGGTAAATAAGGATCATGAGCTAATTGAATTAAGCTGTCTATGGTATACCCTTTTCTATCTTTCAATAACGCTATGGCATGCACTCCTCTAAAATTTTCTTGACCTCTAGACATGTAATAGGGATAGTCTTCTTTCTTTGGGCTAAATTCCAATGCAGAAGTATAAGGAGTAGAGTTACAATTTTGAATCCACCCATTACCAGGATTTAGCACTAGAATATTCTCGTCGACCGTATGCAGCCCTTGCCAATCTGTTTTAGGATTACTACCATCAACTGGTTCAGAATAATTGAATTGAACGTCGCGTTTTGGAACGTAATTTCCATGAAAATAACCGATATTTCCTTCCGCATCAGCATAAACGGTATTATTACTAGAATTAGTACGAATATCCATCATTTCCCTAAAACCTTTATAACCGTTTTGTTTGGTTCGTATAAATGATTGTTCCAAAGCTTTTACCGGTTCCCACATCATGGCAGAAGCCGTCCATTGCCCATCGGCAACATGGGTTATTGGACCATGATGGGTTCTGTAGGCTGGAAATCTCTTCTCTTTCAATTCTTGTCCGTCTATATATTTCAACACAATTTCCGATGATGCTACGGGTCGTAATTCTTCTCCATATTGATAGACCAACTGGTCATTATTCTTAATAATCGTTTCCTTAAATTCATCCATAACATCGGTGTAGGTAGATGTATGCATCCATCCGGTTTTTTCATTGAATCCTTGATAAACGAAAAACTGACCCCAAGTTACCGCACCATAGGCATTTAATCCTTCCTCAGAAACTACATGAACCTCTCCCCTAAAATAAAAAGAGGTATGCGGATTGATCAATAATAACGGATTACCAGATTGCGTTAATGTACCTGAAATAGCTATTCCGTTAGATCCCTGGGGTTCTTCGGCTTCTTTTTCTTTTTCTAATTGCATCAATTCCATTTCTGGCAGTTCCATATCACTCTCATAAAAAGCAGCGATTTTCTTTGTTGAAATTCGCTCAATATCACCACCAATAGAACCTTCACTGAAGTACATGGGCATCCAAGGTTCAAAATGTGTCAACAATCTTGGTTTCACCTCTGGGTGGGTGTAGAGGTAATAGTTTATACCATCAGCAAAAGCATCACATAATTCTTTTAACCAAGCAGGACTCTTTTCATAATTGGCTTTTGCCTCCTCCTCGGTCATGAATAGCTTAGCACGTAAATCGCTATACAATGCTTCTTCGCCCTCTAATTCTGCCAATCTACCGGTTGCCCAAATATAGTTTTGCTCAACGCGGTTAAAATCATCTTCGCACTGTACGTATAATAATCCGAATACCGCATCGGCATCGGTTTTTCCATAAATATGGGGCACTCCAAAATCATCCCTAATGATTTCTACATTAGCCGCTTGTGCTTCCCATTTTTCTAAGTCGGGATTGATTGATTTTTCAGCTTTACAGGATACAACCAAAACAAAAATCAACAAATAGATTAGTTTATTCATATAGAATATTTAAGTGAATTTTTAGGGTATATAAATGTACTTGATTTTTTACCAACTTCCGCTTGCGCCACCGCCGCCAGAACTACCGCCTCCTCCAGAAAAAGAACTACCACCACTTGATGAGCTACTGCCCGAACCAAAAGAGTGCGTGCCTGATGATGAGAAAGTTTTTCTGTAATACGTTTTATCATTTTTGACCCAGGATATATTCAAATCTTCTTCGCCCGTTAGTTTTAGTTTAAAAAAAGCAATGATTGCAGCTATACCAAAAAACGGCAATAGCAGCCATAGTAAAATTTTAGGATGATCAAAAATTCGCATGGCAAGATCTTGGTCTGCGTTATAAATACTATACCCCACAAATAGAGGCTCCACCATAAATACCATACCAAAAATGGTAGAAATAGAACCGCCTAATAGCATAAAAACACCGGGTAACACGCCTAATTTACCCATAAATATTCCTCTAAAAACCTCTATAATATTTCTATAACTTCTAAGAAAGAAAAAACCACCTACTCCAATAAATATTGATAGAAAAACTCCAAGGAATATATTCAAGTAAAGCTTTTCCCTGTCATTTTCATCGTCAATTTCTTGTTTAAATTCATCTAACGCCTCAGGATTATTTAAAAATTCAATAAGCTGATCTACAGATTCATTAATACCAGTAAAATACTCCTCTTCCTTAAAATTAGGTATCATCGTACTTCTAATAATTCTTGAAGCTACGGCATCGGTAATATATGGTTCCAATCCGTAACCCACCTCAATTCTAACTTCCCTATCCAACTCTGAAAATAGAATCAATAGTCCGTTGTCCTTTCCTTTTTGACCAATACCGTTCTGCACAAAGAGACCGTTGGCGTAAGACTCAATAGTATCAAAACCCAACTCTTCTATGGTTACCACTACCAACTGATTAGTAGTGGCGTCTTCAAAAGCAACCAAACGCTTATTTAAAGCAGCCTCTTGAGCTGAAGTAAAAATGTTGGCACTATCAGTTACAAAATCGCGCAACTCATAATATTGCTCTTGCGCATTACCATAAAAAGTTACGAAAAGAAATAGAAGAATAGTTTTTTTAAGCATCGATGGTGGTCTGTATAATCAAATATAAAAACCTTTATTGAGACCTAACCCTACTATCAAAACCTATTCTAGATTCGGTTAAACTTTAGAATTGAAGTAACTTGCAGGTTGTTGTCTGTCGGTCTCGACTGCGCTCGACAAGACAATAGAAACCCAAACACTCAATCTCAATGGCAGAAAAAAAAGTAAGCATCTTAACAGCTTTTAAAACCATTATATGGCCCCGTAGAAAATTGGTTCTATTAGGCTTATTACTAATCGTTATCAGTAAAGCCGCAAGTTTTGTAGCACCCGTGTCTTTACGCTATTTTTTAGATGATATTGTGCCCAATAAAAATTATGACCTGTTAAAAGTTTTGGTTGCCGTTGTAATTTTTGCCTTCTTAGTACAGGCAATCATGTCATTTCTATTGACAAAAGTACTAAGTATACAAGCACAATTTATGATTTCCGAACTACGAGCACAGGTACAAAAACAAGTGCTTTCGCTACCTATTCGCTTTTTTGACAATACAAAATCGGGTTCATTGGTCTCGAGAATAATGAGCGATGTTGAAGGGGTAAGAAACTTAATCGGTACCGGACTGGTACAGCTAGTTGGCGGTACAATTACCGCAGTGGTATCATTAATTTTATTATTGCGTATTAGCCCAACGATGACCTTGCTAACATTTGTTCCCTTAATCCTATTTGCTCTTATAGCTTTAAAAGCTTTTAAAATCATAAGACCTGTTTTTAGGGAGCGCGGAAAGATTAACGCTGAAGTAAAAGGAAGGCTGACAGAAACTTTAGGCGGTATTCGGGTTATAAAAGGATTTAATGCCGAAGAGCAGGAAAGTAAAGTTTTTGAAGAAGGTGTAGACCGATTGTACCAAAATGTAAAAAAGAGTTTAACGGCCACCGCTTTTATGACCAGCTCATCCACCTTTTTATTAGGTTTGGCTACTACGGGAATTATGATGGGCTTTGGCGGTTACAAAATGATGCAAGGCGAATTGACTACGGGCGAGTATTTTGAGTTTACTTTTCTTCTTGCCCTAATGGTAGCGCCCATTGTACAAATGAGCAATATTGGAAGCCAACTTACCGAAGCATTGGCAGGCTTGGACCGTACTGAAGAATTAATGAACAAAGTAGCCGAATCTGACGAAAAAGACCGGACCATTGTACTATCTCAAATAAAAGGAGATATGACTTTTAAAGACGTAAGCTTTGCGTACGAGGAAGATAAAGATGTATTGCACAATATTAGCTTCGAAGCAAAATCTGGTGATGTTATTGCTCTTGTGGGTAGTTCTGGTTCCGGAAAATCTACTATTGCAGGTTTGGCGGCAAGCTTTTTAAATCCTGACTCCGGTGAAATTACCATTGATGGCACCGACCTATCAAAAGTTGACCTTACCAGTTTTAGGCAATTTTTAGGCGTGGTATTACAAGATGATTTTCTATTTGAAGGAACCATTAGAGAGAACATCCTTTTCCCAAGACCAGATGCTACTGAAGAAGAGTTACAAGCGGCCATCAAAGCAGCGTATGTTGATGAGTTTACCGATAGGTTTGAAGACGGATTAAATACCGTTATTGGTGAGCGTGGCGTAAAATTATCCGGAGGTCAACGTCAACGTATTGCGATTGCAAGAGCTGTTTTGGCAAACCCACGAATTTTAATTTTAGATGAAGCAACGTCTAACCTTGATACCGAAAGCGAAGCTTTAATTCAAAAGAGTTTGGCCGAACTAACAAAAGGAAGAACCACTTTTGTCATCGCTCACCGTTTAAGTACCATCAGAAAAGCAAATCAGATTTTAGTTATTGAAAACGGACGTATTGCCGAGCAAGGAACCCATGAGGAATTAATCGCCAAAGAAGGTAGATACCATAATCTGTTTACATACCAAGCTAGGATATAAGTTGGTTGTTGGTTGTTGGTTGTTGGAAAATTAAAATAACTGTTGTTATTAGGGTAATCGAAAACTTAGGAACAGGAATTTAACAGATTGCTTCGGCGCGAAATGCTTCTCGCAATGACAGCAATAATAACCCCTTCGTCATATCGAGTGTAACGCGGCTATCTGTTTGTTTGGAACACGTATCTGATTACCTTGTTGTTCGTTGTTCGTTGTTCGTTGTTGGAAAATTAAAATAACTGATGTTATTAGGGTAATCGAAAACTTAGGAACACGAATTTAACAGATTGCTTCTGTGCGAAATACTTCTCGCAATGACAGCAATAATAATCCCTTTGTCATAGCGAGTGTAACGCGGATATCTGTTTGTTTGGAACAGGTATTTGATTACCTTAATGTTGATTGTTCGTTGTTGGTTATTCGTAAATTGACAATAAAAGCAACTGTCATTTTAGCGCAGCACAAAAACCTAGGAAGACAAATTTAACAGATTGCTTCGGCGCGATATGCTTCTCGCAATGACAGCAATAATAATCCCTTCGTCATAGCGAGTATAACGCGGATATCCGTTTCTTTGGAACACGAATTTAGCAGATTGCTACTTCAATCTCGATTACATCTCGTTTTCTCGCAATGACGTTTATAAATCTTCTGGAGCAAGCTCTACTTTGAGACCGTCCATTTCTTCAGAAATATGTAATTGACAACCTAAACGTGAGTTATCCTTAACATTAAAAGCTTCAGATAGCATAGCTTCTTCATCATCGCTCATTTCTGGTAAGTCGTGGTCAGATTCCACATAACACTGACAAGATGCACACATTGCCATACCTCCGCAAATACCAATGGTTCCTTCTGGAGCAAGTTCATACGAACGAACAACTTCCATAAGGTTCATGTTCATATCTGTAGGGGCATCTATTTCGTGAGATACTCCGTCACGGTCTATAATTGTAATTTTTATATCGGTCATAAATTAGTGGGTTAGTGGGTTAGTGGGTTAGTGGGTTAGTGGGTTAGTGAAAATATTACTTCATTGATTTAATAAAGGCATATAACATTTTTGATACTTGATGAGTTTCATTTATCAATTCTAGTGCCATGTCTTTTTCTATATACGCTAATCTCTGTGCAAGATAAAGCATGGATCTTAGTTCACTGTTTGAAGCTAAAGAAAAATATAAAAAGCGTTTAAAATCTGCATTGGAACTTCTTTCAAAACCTTCTGCTATATTATTGGAAATAGATACTGAAGCCCTCGTAATTTGATCCCGAAAACCAAAGTCTTTTAAATCTCTAAATTGTTTATAGATAAGAACCGCCAAATCCTGAGATTTTTGCCAAACCTTTAAATCTTCAAAACGCTGTATAGTCATCTTTACTAATTCACTATTTCACCAACACACCAATTCACTATATCACTATTTCACTAACAAACTAATTCACTTACTTTATTCAATCTTCTTAACCACCGCTTTGGGCGCTTCTTTTTTTGTTCCGTCGAAACCGTTTACACCACCTACTGTGGTATATTTCATGACGTATTTTTTATCGGGATGAATTTTTTGAAAGGCACTTTGGCACATTAGTGTTGCTTCGTGAAAACCACAAAGGATCAATTTCAATTTACCAGGATAGGTATTTACATCACCAATGGCATATATGCCCGGTATGTTAGTTTGATAATCGAACGTATCTACTTTAATGGCGTTTTTCTCGATTTCCAATCCCCAATCACCTATAGGACCCAGTTTTGGCGAGAGTCCGAATAATGGGATAAAATCATCAACCTCCAAAACCATCTCTTCCTTGGCATCAGATATTTTTCTGATTAGTACAGATTCCAATTTATCATCACCATTTAGCGCAATAATTTCTGCGGGAGTAATCAGATTAAGCTTTCCTTGATTCTTTAATTCCTGTACCTTTTCCACAGAATCCAAAGCTCCTCTAAATTCGTTTCTTCTATGCACCAAAGTTACTTGCGAAACAACATCTGCCAAGAAAATACTCCAGTCTAAAGCAGAATCTCCGCCACCTGCAATTACCACTTTCTTATCACGGTATACTTCAGGGTCTTTAATCATGTAAGCAACCCCTCTATCCTCAAATTTTGATAAATTATCCAACAAAGGTTTTCTTGGTTCAAAACTTCCCAATCCGCCAGCAATAGCAATAACAGGGGCATTGTGTTTTGTTCCTTTATTTGTAGTTACCACAAAGCTACCGTCCTCTAATTTTTCAATGGTTTCTGCACGCTCGCCTAGCGTAAACCCTGGTTGAAAGGACTTAATTTGCTCCATTAAATTATCTACCAAATCGCCCGCCAATACTTCTGGAAAACCAGGAATATCATAAATGGGTTTTTTAGGATAAATTTCTGCACACTGCCCACCAGCTTGTGGCAAGGCATCGATCAAATGGCACTTAAGTTTTAGGAGTCCGGCTTCAAAAACGGCAAAAAGACCCGTAGGTCCTGCGCCTATTATCAATATATCGGTTTTAATCATTACTGGAATTGTTTGTAATACATCTCAAAATTATCAATCCATTGTTTTAAATATCATGACAATTATCAAGATTTAACCTTCTATATTAATTACATTCTCAATTTGTGGAGCGTATTTCTTAATGGTCATTTCTACACCGCTCTTTAAGGTCATTTGATTGACACTGCAACCAACACAAGCACCTTCTAAACGCACTGTAACCGTTTCTTCTTCAATAGAAATAAGACTAATATCTCCACCATCGCTCTGTAAGAAAGGTCTAATTTCTTCCAATGCTTTTTCCACATTCACTTTTAGCTCTGTTGCAGTCATATCTATTTTTTGTTAACTGGCGAGCAACCCGCCATTGTCGTAATTTTAATTGCTTCGGTCGGTGGCATAGTTTTGTTTCTAGCAACAACCTCGCTAACAACCTGTTTTGTTAATTCTTCGAACGCTTTTTCTACAGGCGTTGCCGTCTGTAAAGCCGCTGGTCTACCAACATCGCCGGCTTCACGTATACTTTGCACCAATGGCATTTCTCCAAGAAAAGGTACGTTTAAATCTTCCGATAGGTTTTTCGCCCCTTCCTTACCAAAAATATAGTATTTGTTCTCTGGTAGTTCTGCCGGTGTAAAATATGCCATATTCTCCACGATACCCAATACAGGTACGTTTATGGAGTCTTGCTGAAACATAGCCACACCTTTTCTTGCATCGGCAAGTGCAACCTCTTGTGGCGTACTTACTACAACAGCACCGGTTACCGGTAGTGATTGCATAATACTCAAATGAATATCACCTGTACCCGGTGGTAGATCGATCAGCATAAAATCCAACTCGCCCCAATGTGCATCAAAAATCATTTGGTTCAATGCTTTTGACGCCATAGGTCCTCTCCATATAACCGCCTGATCACGTTGGGTAAAAAACCCAATGGACAATAATTTTACCCCATAACTCTCTACAGGTTTCATTTTAGACTTGCCCTCTACGTTTACCGCCAATGGTTTCTCATTGGCAACATCGAACATAATTGGCATTGAAGGCCCGTATATATCGGCATCTAACAAACCAACCTTAAAGCCCATTTTAGCCAAAGTAACCGCAAGGTTAGCTGTTACCGTAGACTTACCTACCCCACCCTTACCAGAGGCAACGGCAATAATATTATTAATACCTGGTATAGGCTTGCCTTTTATTTCGTTCACCTTTGGTTTTGCCGCAGGAGCATCAACCTTAATATTGATCTTAATTTTAGCCTTTTCATAAACTTCTCTATGGATGATTTTTAAAATCTCCACTTCGGTCTTTTTACGTGCTTGTAAACTAGGGTTGGCTATGGTAAGATCTACTTCTACCTCATCGCCAAAAATTTGAATATTGGTTACCGCACCACTTTCTACCATGTTTTTGCCTTCTCCAGGAACCGTAATATGCTCCAAGGCCTTTAAAACATCTTTCTTATCTATCTTCATTGTATAAATTCATTCAAAACCCGCCTATTGACAAGTAGGGTACAAAGATAATCCTTAGTTATCAGATTATGAAGCTAGCGTATTGAAAATGAAGATGCCATCATAAACGGAATCTGTTATTGCCATAAACTAAATTCTTACCGAATTCTCATTTTTTCCTTAAACGAAACCTTCCAAATTCTGTACTTTAGAATCCCAGTAAAATTTAATTTTCACAACGCTAGTCCATGATACGTTTTAAGCCGCTATTTATATTTTTATTCCTCTTTTTGTTTTTGGCATGTACGGCCAGCAAAAATCAATTTTCAAAAAAAGATGTACAACGTTCCCAAAAACTGGTTGGACTTAATTTTGACAAAAAACACATAGATACTTTGTACCCTTACCTGCAGCGAAATAAAAAGGGGTTTGACAGTTTAAGAAAATATACTTTGGACATCAATACTGTACCTGCAGTACGATTTGACCCGTTACCTATGAATTTTGTCCCAAAATCACAGTCTGGATTTCCAGAATGGGAAATTCCAACCGATGTTGACTTACCCAAAAACAAAGCGGACTTAGCTTTTTACTCCATCCCCCAACTTGCTTCTCTTATTAAAAATAAAAAAATAAGTGCTCTAGAACTGACCCAGTTTTTTATCTCACGCTTAAAAAAATATAACGACATCTTACAGTGTACCATAACCGTAACGGAAGAAATGGCCCTAGAACAAGCAAAACTGATGGACGCCGAACTTGCTACCGGTAAGTATCGTGGTATACTTCATGGTATGCCTTATGGCGTAAAGGATTTAATGGCGGTAGAAGGTTACAAAACTACTTGGGGAGCAGAACCCTACCGCGATCAACAAATTGATATGACGGCTACCGTTGTACAAAAATTACAAGAAGCAGGTGGAATTTTAGTGGCCAAATTGGTTTCTGGTTCATTGGCACGTGGTGATGTTTGGTTCAACGGAAAAACAAAAAATCCTTGGGATACGGAACAGGGGGCTTCCGGTTCCTCCGCAGGGTCCGGTTCTGCCACAGCGGCAGGACTAGTACCTTTTGCATTGGGAACAGAAACACTGGGGTCCATAACATCGCCAAGTAGCAGAAACGGAATTACGGGACTACGACCTACATACGGTAGGGTTAGTAGACACGGAGTTATGAGCCTGAGCTGGTCCATGGACAAAGTGGGACCCATGGCCAGAAGTGCAGAAGATTGTGCCATTGTGTATAGCGTTATTTCTGGAAAAGATTCCCTAGATGCAATGACCACAGATTATCCTGATGGCTTTGAACCTGACCGGGATTACAAAACGCTTAAAGTAGCCTATTTAAAAAAAGATATAGAAAAGGATTCCTCACTGGGAAAGGCCAATTTGGAAAAAGCTTTACAGACCTTTAAGGAAATAGGTGTTGAGCTCAATGAGGTAGCATTGCCCAAGGATGTTCCCTATTCAAGTTTTGATATTATCCTAAGGGCGGAAGCAGGCGCATTCTTTGACGATCTGGTCCGTTCTAAGGAGGTGGACAAAATGGTGGAACAAGATCAGCGTTCAAGAGCAAATTCATTGCGCCAGGCCCGTTTTATCCCCGCGGTAGAATACTTGCAGGCCAATAGACAAAGACAGGTTTTAATTGAGAAAATACATGCAATAATGAAAGATTATGATGTTCTAATTTCCCCTTCTTTTGGAAATAGACAATTAATCATCACCAACCTTACCGGACATCCGGCCATAGCAATACCTACCGGACTTGACAAGGAAAAACACCCTACAAGCCTTACCTTGGTTGGAAATTTATATGACGAAGCCAGTATTCTATTATTGGCAAAAGCATTTCAGGACCATACAGCATTTGATGAAATGCACCCTGACGGGTATACGGATTGATTGGTTGTTGGTTGTTAGTTGTTAGTTGTTAGTTGTTAGTTGTTAGTTGTTAGTTGTTAGAATATGTAATTTTAAGTTAAGTCAGAGAACTTTTATTAACAAAAGGTTCATGAAAATCTCCTTAAAACATATAAGTTCGCGACTGCGCTCGAAGTTGCATTTTAGATATAGGTTATTTTTTGATGATTTATCCTAATATTTAATAAGCTAGAATAAATCATCATTTCAAGACTAAATCTTTCTTCCATCTAGAAGGTTGATGATTCTCGAACCGTATTCGGCGTTCTTTTCTGAGTGGGTAACTTGTATGATGGTCACCCCATCTTCTTCGTTTAGTTTCTTAAAAAGCTGCATGATTTCTTCGCTCTGCTGAGAGTTTAGATTTCCTGTAGGTTCATCGGCCAATATCAGTTTTGGGTTTGCAATTAATGCACGTGCCACACCAACCAATTGTTGCTGCCCTCCACTCAACTGTGTGGGAAACAAATCTTTTTTACCTACAATATTAAATCTATCCAACATATCGGCAACCAAAGCTTTACGTTCTGAACCCTTCACTTTCTTATACAATAAAGGCATTTCTAAGTTTTCCTCAACCGTGAGGTCATCCAACAAATGATAAGATTGAAATACAAAGCCGATATACTCTTTATATAAGTTAGAGCGGTATTTTTCTTTTAAGGTATGTACCGATTCGTTCAAAAAATCATATTCTCCTTCATCAAACGTGTCTAGCATACCTATGACATTCAACAGGGTAGATTTCCCTGACCCTGACGGACCCATGATGGATATGAATTCGCCTTCCTGCACTTCTAAATTAATATCCTTAAGTAAAAACACGCGTTGTCCGCCTTGCTGTACCCATTTGAAAATATTTCTTAATTGTAATAACATTTTTTATCGTGAATTAGTTGATTAGTGAAATAGTGAGTTAGTGGTTGCTAATTGTTGGTTGTTGGTTGTTGGTTGTTGGTTAACATCTTATTTATTATTCTGTTCTTAGACTTTTTACTGGATTGGTGTTCGCTGAATTCAGAGTTTTGATGGTCATGATCAATAATGAGATTACGACCATTGATATTCCACTTATAGCAAATATCCACCAACTTAGTTCCGTTTTATTAGCAAATTCCTCCAACCAATTATGTAATCCGTACCATGCAATTGGTGCTGCGATAACAAAGGCTATTAGTACCAATTTTAAAAAGTCTTTAGAAAGTAAAAAATTAAGCTGAAAAATATTGGCGCCTAATATTTTTCGAATGCCAATTTCCTTGGTTCTACGCTCAGTAGTATGTATGACCAATCCGAACAATCCTAAACAACTAATTAAAATTGCCAAACCTGTTGCCCATTTTAAAAGTGTCGCTGTTTTTTGCTCACTTTCATAAAACCGTTTTACAGTATCATCCATAAAACGATACTCAAAATCAGATGACGGGTATAGCTCTTTCCAAATAGATTCAATTTTAGAAAACGTAATGGGCCAATTTCCTGAATCCTTACTGTTCATTTTAAAGTGAATGGTTTTAAATTGTGTCCATTTACCGTTATAAGTACCCCCTGTAAATGCCATTGGTGCTACGCCATATTTCAACGAATGTTGGTTGAAATCTTCCATTACCCCTACAATGGGTAAGTTTTCAGTATCCGCCTTAATACTTTTACCCAATACATCCTCAGGATTTTCTAGGCCCAAAACCTTTAAATATGACCTATTGATGACAAACTCCCTTATGGAATCATTTAACGGCATTCTACCCGCTATCAATTTTAAATCATAGAGATTAAAATAGCGGGCATTGCCATACATTAACTGTAAATTTGAATTTACTTCCTTATCTCCATCAATATACTTAACACCCATACTCATTGTGGAAAATGATGCGGGCGGATTTCCAGATAGTACCACTTGATCTACACCTGGTATTTCTTCCATTTGACGTACGAACCTTGCTCGTTTAACCGCAGAGGTATCTCGCCATGGTGTTCGGAAATATGCAATGGCCTCTGTTTTGAAACCCATATCCTTTTTCATAATATAATTTAACTGCTTACCTACCATTAAAGTAGCTATGATAAATACTTGAGCAATTACAAATTGAAAAACGGTTAAATATTTTCTTAGAGAACCTTTATCAGAATTGGTCAACACCTGTTGTTTCAATACTGAAACAGGCTTGTATTTGGACATAACGACAGCTGGATAAAAACCTGATAACAAGGAAACCAATAACAACAATAACATTATACCCATTATTACCCAAGGGTTCCAAAAAACATCAAATGTTAGCCCTGATGGTATAAAATCCGAAAATAGTATAAGTAACCATTTTGACAGAAAAAAGGAAAGGCTAGCAGCGGCCAAAGTCAATATGAACGTTTCTCCTAAGAACTGGATTACCAACTGTTTCCTTGAACTGCCCAAAGTCTTTCTAATACCAATCTCTTTTGCCCTTTTTATTGCCTGTGCCGTATTTAGATTAATAAAGTTTATACAGCCCAAAAGCACTAAAATCAATGCTAATATCATTAAACTTTTTAATGCCGAAAAGGATGTGCGACTATCAGCAAAATCAAAAGTATTGTAATTAGGGTTTAAATGTATATCATCTAGCGGTTGTAGATGATAGGCGCTGGTTCTACCAATAGCAACCATTTCTGGATCATCATGGTCTTTTGCTATCTGGTCAAGCGTTTTCTGTACCTCTAAAGGATTTGTGTTTTCTGATAATTTAATAAACAGTTGTGAGGCCGAGTTGGTATTGTTCCAGTTGGCTTCGTTCACTGCATTGGTCATATCTTGCGTGGCCGCCGTTTTTAAAGAAATAAATTCTTCAAATACAATATCTGTTCGCTGCTTAAAATTTTCTACAATACCCGTTACCGTTGCAGAAATTGTATCATTATAAATAACGGATTTTCCTATGATAGTTTCCATCTCCTGATTTGGAAAATATTTTTTTGCCCGTTTCTGAGATAAAACTACCGTATTTGGTTCTTCAAGTGCATTTTCATTATTTCCTGCCAACCAATGATATTCAAAAACCTTAAAATATGAGGGGTCGGTATAGATTACAAATTCAGGGTTTTTAAATAGATGTTCCGTATTCTTATTTTGCACATGTAATGGAAATGCTGTGAACAGCGGTGCTACGGCACTCAACTCTTTCATTTCAAGGTCCACCAGCGCCTGGGCCAATGGTACGGTTACCCCGGCATTGTAAAAATCGCCATCCGGACTCTTAAAAGCGGTAGCCACTCTATAAATTCTATCTCCGTCTGGGTGAAACTTATCAAAAGTAAGGTCATAAAATACCATTGTCCCTATTACAAAAGCAGCACTTAGTCCAATGGAAAGACCTAAGATATTTATCATGGAAAACATCTTGTTTTTCCAAACATTACGAAAGGCTATCTTTAAATAATTACGTAGCATATAGATGTAACTTTATTCCGTTCTTAAACTTTTTACAGGGTTTGCCCTTGCTGCCCTAATGGTTCTTGTACCAATGGTAAGCATCGCTATTACTACGGCTATAGCTCCTGCACCAATAAAAAACCAAACACTTAGGTCAATTCTATAGGTATAATTTTGCAACCATTCCTTTAAAATATACCATGATAAAGGAGATGCGATTATAAAAGCTATTAGCACCAATTTCAAAAAATCCTTGGTTAAAATATAGGTAATAGAACCCACACTTGCACCAATAACTTTTCTTATACCTATTTCTTTGGTTCGTTGTTGTACAATTAACAAAGACATTGCAAATAGCCCCATACAACTTAAGATAATCGCCAGAACAGAACCACTTGAAATCATTTTAGCGGTGGTCTTTTCACGTCTAAACGTCCTATCTATATTTTCATCTAAAAACGAACCTAAAAATTCTGCATTGGGCTCTAGTTTTTTCCACGTATGCTCAAGAGCGGCATACGCATTTGCCATATTGTTGGGCGCTACTTTGGCATACCCATATGTTATGCCCCATTCTCTGCTGATATAAAATGTAATTGGTTCAATGGCCCTGTCCAAATCTTTGAAATTATAGTCCCTAACAACGCCTATAACAGGATAATGTATGCCATCGTTTATTTCCAATTGAGCGGTTAAAGGATCCTCTGCCCCTAATTCTTTGGCCATGGCTTCATTAATTACTACCCCTAAACTATCTGCGGCACTTTCAAAATTTCTTCCAGCAACCAAGTCGATACCCAAGGTATTTACAAACTCATGATCTATAACCAAAAAATTAGTGATCACTGCACGACCCTCATATTCAAATCCTATTTTACTTGATGACCTGCTACCATCTCTTCCTAATCCTAAATTATTATCCGCACCACTTACTGAAATAATATCCGGATTTCCCTTTAATTCATCTCTAAGTAAATCTATAACCGTATTGCTGTTTAGCTTGCCATTTAAAGGGAATGATATGACCTGTTCTTTATCATACCCTAAATCTTTATTACGCATATAATCAATTTGACCCCATAGCACCAACGTGCCCGTTATTAATAAAATGGCAATTCCAAATTGAAATACCATTAGCACATCTCTCACCCTATTACTACCTGTTGATTCTAACTTGCCCTTTAAAGATTGTATGGTCCCCAAACGGCTCATCAGCAATGCAGGATAACCGCCAACAAAAATTGTGATCAGTAACAATACACCCGTTAATCCCAGTAAAAATGAAGGTCTCAAAAGCATATCTACGTTTACATTGGTATTGAACATTGTTTTAAAATCATTCACAAATGCAAAACTTAAAAGTACCCCAATACTTATGGATACTAGAAAGACGAAAAGACTTTCACTCCAAAATTGGAAAAACAGTTGTTTCTTTTGGGCTCCAAGGGTTTTTCGCATTCCAATTTCTTTCAATCGTTTGGCAGATTTGGCAATGCTCATATTTACATAATTAACACAAGCAATAAATAGTATTAAAAATGCTACACCAAGGATTAAATACGGTAGGCTTCTACTAATTTCAACAAAACCACTTTTTAGGGTGGCAAAGTGAACATCGGTCAATGGTACTAAATACAAATTTATAAATCGGCCAGCTGAATCTGCAGATGCACCGTCTCTTTTCAACATTTCAATATTGCTCTTGTAATGAAGGTCAACATACGACCAAGCACTCTTTTCAAAATTATCTGCCGTTACCCCATCTTCCAATTCTACATATACATCATGATATTGAGAATCCCATTGATCCTTTAAATCCAAATAATCTCGGTGGCTTTCAAAATGCGCCGCAATCTCAAAATCTAAATTACTTTGTTGAACAATATCTTCTGCAATGGCACTTACGGTAAATGGTTTTTCTACACCATTTATTAAAAGGTTAAACGGTTTACCAATTACATCAGTAGTACCAAACAAATTATTTGCCGCTTTCTTTGTTAGTACCACCGATGACAAATTATTTAATGGCGTATTCGCATCACCGGAAATAATAGGAAAACTAAACATTGAAAAGAAATCTTGGTCTACCCAAACGATATCCATATCAATTTCTTTATCGCCCCTTATGGCCAATGTACCGTCTTGCAAGTATCTTGAGATGTGCTTAACCCCTGGTACCTCGGTTGCCAAAGAAGGTGCGAATGGAGCTGGATGAACAGTGCCTGCTTGTGGACCTTTAGGTGTTTGTTGAGTTTTAACTATCTTATAAATAGCATCTCCGTTCTTATGAAAACCATCAAATGACAATTGATACATGGCTGCCATTCCCAATAAAATAGCGACGGCAAAGGCTACCGATAACCCAGTGATATTTAGCCCGGTATTTACCTTGTCCTTAATCAAGTTTCGCCAAGCTATTTTAAAGTAATTCTTTATCATGATTCTTGTTTTTTGATTTGATTGATGCTTTTCTATTTCATTCCGAGCGCAGGCTTTCCACGGGATTAGAGATAGCGGCCTTTATACTTTGAAGGCTTATAGTTATAAATGCGATAAACAAAGCAATGATACTTACCAATGCGAAAACCCACCAATTGATTTCGGTTTGATAGGCAAAATCTTGCAACCATCTATTCATAAAATAATAGGCAATTGGGCTTGCTACCAACAGTGCAATTAAAATTAGTTTCAAAAAATCTTTTGATATAAGTGATACAATAGCAAAGGTAGATGAACCTAAAACCTTTCGAATTCCGATTTCTTTAGTTCGTTTTAAAACGGCATGTGAAACCAAACCAAATAAGCCCATACAAGCAATAAAAAGTGCCATGAAAGTGAAAATGTTAAACATTTTTCCCAATCTTTTTTCTTTAGTATAAAGCTGTGCGTAGGTTTCGTCTAAAAATCGCACATCAAAAGGAACTGATGGTACCGAGGCATTTAATTTTTTTGTTATAAAATTTCTAGTTTCCTCAAAGTTCTCTGTATTGACTTTCATAATAATTTCGCCAAATGATTTCTGCCAATTATGCCTCATTTTCAGAAACATTGGTTCTATTGCTAAATCGAATTTTTGCAAATGATAATCTTTGACAACTCCAATTACGACACCCTCATCAAACTTTTTTCCAACAGCATTTTTCCATCCCAATGCCTTTACAGCCGACTCATTAATAATGTATGCCTCTTTTTCATCTGTTGCAAACTGCTCAGAGAACTTTCGCCCTTCAACTATTTCCATCTCAAAAAGATCCATATAATCGTAGTCCACATAACTTCGATAAACAAATAATTGTTCCTTGGTATTATTGCCTTCCCAGTAACTAATTGGGCCTTGGTTTTGCGAGCCTATTGGTATTTGATTGCTTACAGAAACTTCTTTTATTTTTGGATGACTTAACAACTCCTTTTTAATTACATCTTCTTTTTCACCAATTTCTTTTTGACCGTAGGGTACATGAATTACATGTTGTCGATTATAACCCAGATTTTTACTTTGGGCAAACTGCAGTTGCTGATAAACTATAACACTACCAATTGCTAGAATGATAGCCGCAGCGAATTGCCCAACTACCAGTCCATTTCGCAACAAGGAGCCTTTAACATTTTTAAAAAAGTCACCCTGAATTGCTTTAATAGGAGATACCCTAGAAAGAAATATTGCAGGGTAAAGTCCTGACATTCCACTAATAATTATGGCAAGAATAAGCATGGATATTAAAAACCATTGATTACCTATCAATTCATAAGTAATATTCTTATCAAGTAAATCATTAAATAAGGGAAGCAATAGAATGGCGAATACAAATGCCATTATGAAGCTAATAAGGGTATACAGAAAAGACTCCCCTAAAAACTGCGCTACTAACAGATTTTTTTTGGCACCTAAAACTTTGGTCATTCCAATTTCTTTAGCTCTTTGGGCTGATTGAACCGTAGTCAAATTCATATAATTAATGGCTGCTAACAAAAGAATTATCAAAGCGATAGCACTAAATAAATAAATGTAACGCACTGAATTAGTCGGACTAAGTTCCATATTCGCATTAGAATATAAGTGCACGTCTTTTAACGGTTGTAGAATAAACTTTGGAGTTTGTAAACCAAATTTTTTATATTTTGGACCCGTTAACTTATCATATTTTGTAAGCTTTTCAGTAAGCGCTACCGCGTCAGAACCTGATTCTAAAGTAACATAAGTATGGCAGCAATTAGAATCCCATAGGTCAAGATTTTGAATATAATTTTGATCCACACCAAAAGAAGCAATAAAAGCATATTTAACATGTTGATTTTCTGGTGGGTCTGCCACAATACCTTTGACGGTAAAAGGTTTGTCACGGTCAAAAAAAACAGTTTGACCCAATGCACTGGCACTTCCAAAAAGTTTATTCGCCAAAGATTCCGTCAGAAGTATATTCTCTGGGTTTTGTAAAGCTTGTTTTCCAACACCAGATGTAACAGTAATATTAAAAACATCAAAGAAGCTTTGTTCTGTAATAATACCCTGCTCAAAAAACGAAACTTCACCTTTTTTAAGAATAGCAGCGCGACTTTCAATTGCAGTTTTTAGTTGCGTTTCTGGAAAATCTTCTAACATAGCGTTGCCCAATGGCAAGGGAGTAACTGCAAATAAATCTGTGCCTTGAAATTCATTGCCAAATTGTTGGCTTAGAATGCGATAGGTGTCATCGGCTTTATCATGATGTTTATCATAGCTTAATTCAAATTGAATGTAGAACGCAATTAGGATGAAACAGGTCATGCCCATTGTCAATCCTGTTAAATTGATAGCAGAATATAATTTGTTTTTTATTAAATTCCGCCAAGCGATTTTAAAATAATTCTTTATCATGATTAAATTATTTTGATTGATTGATGAATATTCCCTACTCCGTTCGTAAACTTTTTACAGGGTTTGCCAAAGCAGCACTTATGGCTTGAAAACTTACTGTAAATAGTGCTATTAAAAGGGCCAGAATACCGGCTAAAGCAAAAACCGTCCAGCCAATGGTAACGCGATATGCAAAATCTTGTAACCAATTGTTCATTAACCAATACGACATGGGGAACGCAATGGTAACGGCGACCAAAACCAATTTGAGAAAATCCTTGGATAACATTTGTGTAATTCCCAAAACAGAAGCACCCAGCACCTTCCTTACCCCAATTTCTTTTTTACGTTGTTCTGCAGTAAAAGCTGCCAATCCAAAAAGACCTAAGCAAGCAACAAAAATGGCCAAAACACAAAAAATAAGACCCATAAGTGCCGTTTTACGTTCTTGAGCGTAAAGGCGTTCCATGTTCTTATCTAAAAAGACATACTCAAAGGCTGCATCTGTAATAACAGATTCAAAAGTTGATTTTAATTGATGCATAGTGTCCGTTAAATCTGCACCTTTAACCCGTAGAAGTACAAATGATTTAGCCTCACTTCTATTATTATGGAATGCATAGGCCCCTATTGGTCTATGAAGGGATTCATAATTAAAATTATCCACTACGCCCATAATTCTGGCTTTTTCACCAAAACCTCCAATTAAAACCTTCTTGCCTACGGCTTCCTCTGGAGAATACCCCAGATACTCTATAGCTTTTTTGTTCAGAACAACTTCTACTAGGGTATCCCCTTCCTGTTTTACCAACGGCAATGTTTTACCTGCCAACAGGTTAAGCTTTAATAGTTCTATAACTTGAGCGTCTGAATGATTTGTACTTATTTGAGTTCCGTTTTCATCATTTTCATTTTTAAATAAGGTACGCCCGCTAACGGAAATACCAGGAAACCCCTGTGCCATTGCCACATCTGAAACCATACTAAGCGATTTAAATTCCTTGACCAATGTTTGTTTAATGCTTGTTCCCCTAATTCCGCCTGTGGTTACAGCAATTGTATTTTCAGGTTCATAACCCAATTTTTGTTGCTGCATAAATTCTAATTGCTGGTAAATAACCGTTACGGACACAATTAAAACCACAGATGCCGCAAACTGTAATACCACTAAACCTTTCCTTAAGTTTATAACTCCCTTACCCCCATTAGAACCTGGATTTAAAGCAGCATTTGGAGAAGATTTTGAAAGATAGAAAGCGGGGTAAGAACCGGCAATCAAAGTGGTTGTTAACCAAAAGACAACCAATCCTGTTAGCATTTCTAAACGAAATAAGAAGGACATTTCTAACTCCATACCAGTTATGGTATTGAATGCCGGGAGCAATAGTGCCGAAATTCCAATCCCGATAAAAAGAGAAATTAAGGTCACTAAACCTGTTTCCGCATAAAAACGAATAACCAAACTTTTGGAGGATGCCCCTAATGTTTTATTAATACCAACATCTTTGGTACGCTTTTGGGATTTTGCCGTCATTAAATTCATATAATTGACACAGGCAATCAATAATATCAACAAGGCAAGAAATGTTAAATTTCGTATTTCCGAAATGTCACCAATATGTTTTGAGTAAGAATTTACATAACCTGCAGAAAATAAATGAACGTTTTCCAAAGGCTGCAAGGTCAAGGAAAACCACTGCCCCGCTTTGTCCACGTTTTTATCCAATACCGATTGCATTTGCAACTCCGTTGTAGCAATAGAAGCACCCGGGTCTAATTGAACATAGGTCTCAAAGCTTGAATTTCCCCAACTTGGTTCTTTAAATGCAAAAGTGGAACTAAAAGAACCAATAGCATTGAATGAAATTGAACTATTTGCAGGAAAATCGGGAAAAATCCCTACAACCTCCAGTTGATCTTCGTTGTCTACAAGAATTGTTTTTCCTATGGGGTCCTCGCTTCCAAAATACCTTTTTGCGGTACTCTGGGACAGCGCTACCGTATTGGGTCTTTCCAATTCCTTATACGATCTGCCTTCTATTATCTTAACGTTGAATATCTCAAACAATTCCGGGTCACACCAGTAAAGTTCTTTTTCCAAGAAATTGGTATTACCCACCTTAACAAAAGCGGTTTCGCCAAAACCATGCTTTAAAATACGGGCCGCTTTCTTCACAGATGGTATATCTGTCTTAATTGCCGGGGCTACAGCCGCTGGTGCCGTACATAGTATTTCTTTTCCATAACTCTCATCGGTTTGAACCAAAACCCTGAAAATTTCTTCCTT
This sequence comes from Maribacter sp. LLG6340-A2, assembly GCF_045057105.1. Lineage (GTDB taxonomy): Bacteria > Bacteroidota > Bacteroidia > Flavobacteriales > Flavobacteriaceae > Maribacter. The sequence continues at coordinate 1,366,704 of NZ_CP159332.1, forward strand.
ATGCTCATACTCTTTATCAAAACTACGTTCATAACTGATAAATAAAAATAAGACGATGGTAATGGCAAGACCTAAAGAGAGGCCAAGAATGTTTATTCCCGAGAACATTCTATTTGTTTTTAGACTTCGCCAAGCTATTTTTAAGTTGTTATGGAACATGATTACATTATTTTGATTGATTGATGATTTTACACTACTCTGTTCTCAAACTTTTTACCGGGTTCGCCCTTGCTGCTTTAATGGCCTGGAAGCTTACGGTAGCTATGGTTACCAACATGGCTCCCATCATGGCCAAGGCGAAAATCCACCATTTAAGAATTACCCTATAAGGATATTCCTGTAACCAACCGTTCATTATAAAATAGGCGATAGGCACGGCAATAAAACAAGAGATGACCACCAGTTTTAAAAAATCTTTGGAAAGCATGTTCCATACATTGAAAATAGATGCCCCAAGCACTTTGCGCACTCCTATTTCTTTCTTTCTTTGTTCTGCTACGAATGAGGTCAACCCGAATAATCCTAAACAACTAATTAATATGGCAAGTGCTGTAAACACGCCCGATAATGTACCAATACGTTCTTCAGAAGCAAATTTTTCTCCATACTCACCATCTATAAAATCATATTCAAATGGTATATCCGGAAAGTGTTCCTTAAACACATTTTCTATGGTTGTAATATTCTGAGTTGCGCTTTGGTTCGGGTTTAATCGTAGGTTGTAATAACTGGCATTATCATGCCTATCATACACATACACTCCTTGCTTTACCGGTTCATAAGGAGACTGGGTAATCATATCTTGTACTACACCTATAATTTTCAATGGCGGATTGGGGTCTTCCTCATCATCATCTCGTAAAAACTGCCCTATAGGGTTTTCCATCCCTAAATATTTCTTTGCAGTTTCATTGATGAGTATCCCTAAGGAATCCGAAGCAAAATCTCTTGAAAAATCGCGCCCTTCAACTATTTTAAGATTCAATGATTTTGCATATTCCGGAGATACCTCAGTCCACGCCAAATCCTCCTGAAATCCTTCTGGTTTCCCATCCCAAACAAATCCGCCACGGTTAGACCATATTCGGGTAGTAGGGCTACTTGAAGTCGACATTTCTACCACCGCTCCAGAACCTATAAATTCAGCTCTCATTAAATCATACTTACCCACAAAATCTTGACTAAAAGTAGGTACTTGAATCAAACCTTCTTTATCATACCCTACCGGTCTATTTTTGGCATAATTTATCTGCTGCATAACGATGACGGTACCTATGATGAAGGCTACGGATACCGTAAACTGCAATACCACCAATATTTTTCTGGGCAAGCCGGCATGTTTTCCAGTTTTAAAGGTGCCTTTTAACACATCAACAGGTTTAAAAGAAGAAAGGTATAATGCGGGATAACTACCTGCCAGCAATGCTGTAAACAAAATGAAAATCAGTGAAGCGCCCCAGAACAATCCGTTGCCCCAAGGAAATACAATTTCTTTTCTAGAAAGGTCGTTAAAGCCGTTCAACGATAAGAGAACCAATAAAATTGCCACAATAAATGCGAATAACACCACGATGAAGGATTCACTTAAAAACTGATAGATCAACTGACCTCTCTGCGATCCAATCGATTTGCGAATACCTACTTCTTTACCTCGTTTCTCTGACCGTGCAGTACTCAAATTCATAAAATTGATACATGCCAATAACAACACAAATGCACCAATAATACCAAAGAGCCAAACATACTTTATACGCCCACCTTCTTGCTTTCCGTTTTCAAAACTGCTACGCAAATACCAGTCTTTCATAGGAAACAGAAATATCTGCGGATTAAACTGAGCCGTATCTTCGTTTAAATCTTTTTTTACGTTTTTTATTCTATCCGTTACTTGTTCAATAGTAGTGTTGTCTGCCAACTCCACGAACATTTGAAAGGAGTTGTTCCCCCAGGAATCCTCTGCGTTCTTAATCCACTCATTAACTGCCAAATACTTTTCCCAAGGAATAATAAATTCTGTATCGTTAAAGGAATTATTTACCGGTATATCACTATAAACCGCGCTTACATTTAGTTTATGTTCGTTGCTAACGGTCACCGTTTTACCTATTGGGTCTTCACTACCAAATAAAGCATCAGCAGTAGACTGGGACAACATTATAGAATTGATTTCCCTTAGTCCGTCTTTTTCTCCTTTTATGATATTTAAGCCAAATAACTCAGGTCCCGCTTGTTGCATATAATTACCAGGCCTGGATATGCTTTTATCACCATATTTTAAGTAATGGTCATTGGTCCAAGAGCACATGATCAGGTGCTTAAAATTATCGCTATAACCATCTCTTAGTGCTTTTTCCAAAGGTCTAGGTATTGCAGGACCCGTACCTGTTTCCCCATTAAAAGTTTGCGATTGAAACACTTGCGCTATACTATCCTTATTCTTAAAATAGCTGTTATACGTAAGTTCGTCTTGGATCCACAGCCCTATGATTAAGGTAACTGCCATTCCCAAAGCTAGACCTCCAACATTGATAATGGTATATCCTTTGTTCTTTAGAAGATTTCGCCAGGCTATTTTCAGATAGTTTTTAAACATGATCGTTCGTTTTTTGATTGATGTTTAGTTGGTACTAAACAGTGATTGTTGATTGATGACCTAAAAGGTAAAACCAAATTCGTGCCACACTACTAAAATATTGTTTATCAGTTGTTTACAACAAAATAAATTATTTAAGGTGTAAAATAATTTGACAACAGATGTACAATATATTTACAAAGACTGCTTAAAAATGAGAATGTTACACCAATACCATCAATGCAAAAACGAGATTTAGTATGTCATTTTCCAAAACTACTCCGATCGTAAACTTTTTACCGGATTTACAATTGCCGCTTTTATACTTTGGTAGCTTACCGTTACAATTGCTACGATAATGGCAAGAATAGCTGCCAGCAAGAATACGCCAATACCCATATCTATACGGTACGAGAAATCTTCAAGCCATTTATTCATGGCAAACCAGCCTATGGGCAGGGAGATTAAAATAGCCACCCCTACCAATTTTAGGAAGTCTACCGTAAGCCGGTAAGAAATTTGACTTACAGTAGCTCCCAACACTTTTCTAACACCGATTTCTTTTGTTCGTTTTTCGGCATTAAAGGCAGCTAATCCAAATAATCCCAAACAAGCAATAAAAATGGACAGCATAGTAAAAATGAAAAATATCTGACTCAATTTTTGTTCCGCTTCATAGGTGGTGTTGAAGGCTTCATCCATAAAACGATAATCGAATGGCTGCCCTGGTGCCATAGCATTCCATGTACTCTCAATAGCTGCAATATTGTTTGCATAATTACCACCGTTCATTCTTACCGCCATATTTTCTGCATCTGAGTTTAGATGCATTCCCAATGCACTAATATTGGTACGAAGCGTTCTATAATGAAAGTCTTTAACCACTCCAATTATGGTATAATATGTAGGGTTTTCTTGATCTATTTCCTCAGATATCCGCATACCTAAAGCTTCTTCTGCCGTTACATTTAAAATAGGTAACGTAGCTTCATTGATTATAATGGCTGTGGAATCCGATGCATAGGCTGGATTAAAATCGCGCCCGGCAACTATTTCCATTTCCATAGTTTTTAGGTAATCGGAATCTACGGCCCATTCTTGCATTTGAATGGCACTTTCTTGATCTCTGGAACCCTCTTCAAAGAATGAAGAGTCTGATCGCCAAGATGGCGTTGGATAATAATTGCTCAACGTAGCACTCTCTACAAAACCCATGTTCGCAATCTGTTCTTTAAACGTCTTCGTTTTGGACCCCAATGCTCCCATTTCATTTATTAGCAATACTTGGTCTTTGGTGAAGCCCAAATCTTTGTTCTGTATATAATTTAATTGCTGAAATACAACCAAGGTACTGATGATGAGAAATACCGAAATTGAAAATTGAAAGATTACCAAGGCATTACGTACCCTACCATTACCTACACTTTCTGCACTACTACCTTTTAAGCTTTTAACAGCTGTAAATCTTGACATAAAAAATGCAGGGTAACTGCCCGAAAATAATCCCAGTAAAAATGTTGCCCCTAATAACGCCAACCAGAACAAGGGCTGAGTAAACGGTATTACAATTGATTTACCCGTGAAGCTATTGAAAAAAGGCAATGCTATCATTGATATTAATAACGCCGCTAACAAAGACACAAATGCTATTAAACCTGATTCGGTTAAAAACTGAAAAACAAGATTCAATTTATTCGACCCCAAAGTCTTCCTAACTCCAACTTCTTTGGCTCTCTTTAGCGAATGAGCCGTAGACAAATTCATAAAATTAACACTTGCCAATATGATCAAGAACAGCCCAATAAAAGAAAGAATGTAGATATTCTGAATACTGCTCGTTGCACTCATTTCCGAACTTTTATCTGAATGTAAATGAATATCGGTCAAGGGCATAGTATGGTATCGAATATAATTGCCCGATGCTGCAAACGACTCCGCCGTCATCCCTGGAAAATATTTCTGTGCCCATGGCAACATGTAGCGTTCTAACATGTCTTGCAAGGGTCCTTGAAAATCTTCAACCGATGCTCCCGGTATTAGTTTTATAAAAGTAAAATAATTATTTCCACCCCAATTGTCTTCTCTAGATGCTACGTTGCCCGCCATTGCTAAAAACACACTATAATCATTGAAATAGGAATTTTTGGGCATATCTTCAATGACACCGGTTACCGTATACGTATCTGTATTATCCAACAGTAGATTCTGACCAATGACATCTGTAGCACCAAAATGCTTTTCGGCTGCCGTTTTGGTCAACACTAAGGAGTTGGTGCCCGTTAATGCTGTTTTTGCATTACCTGCGAGCAACTCTATCCCAAAGAATTCAAACATGGTAGAATCGGCATAAGTGATATGGTTTTCTTTGGCACTTCTGTTTCCTCCTTCTTTTTTTACATATGCACTACCTACGGTTCTGAATCGAACAGTAGATTCTACTTGCGGATAATCTCTTTTTAAGGTTTCTGCCATTGGTGCGGCAGCTTCACCAGCTTTGATTTCTGCTCCACCAAATTTTATATCAGAATCTATGCGATAAATTCTATCTGCATCGGCAAACATTTTATCATAACTAAGTTCGTCGTAGATATACAGCGATATAATTAATGCCCCAGCCATACCAATGGCTAGTCCGAATGTATTTAGAAAAGTGAAAAAGGCTTGCTTCTTTAAACTCCTCCAGGCGATTTTTAGATAGTTCTTAAACATGGTTCTCGTTTTTTGGTGCTTGATTACGACTCATCAAATTCTAATTTCATGCCATTAATTCAAAATATTGATTATCAGTCATTTATATTTAAAGATAAAATACAAAGTGTCAAATATTTGGACAAAATGTGTCTAAATTATTTACAATAAAGTTTTATTCCGTACGTAAACTTTTGATAGGATTCGCCCGTGCAGATTTAATGGCATGATAGCTTACTGTTATAATAGCAACGGCTACCGCCATAATACCTGCCAAGGCAAACACCCACCAGTTGATTTCTACCTTGTAAGCATAAACATTCAACCAATTATCCATAGCATACCATGCAAATGGTGTTGCAATTACAATTGCAATGATGACCAACTTTATAAAGTCTTTTGATAATAATGTGACAATGCTAGAAACTTCTGCTCCCAATACTTTTCGTATACCTATTTCTTTGGTTCGCAACATGGCACTATACGTTGCCAAGCCAAATAAGCCCAAACACGCTATGAATATGGCTAAAAAAGAAAATAGGGTAAACAGCTTTTTAAATCTAAAATCCGCTTGGTACTGTTCATTAAAACTATCATCTAAAAAGCTGTACAAAAATGGTCTGTGTGGTGCTAAAGTTGCCCATTTTTTCTCAATATTGGCTATAGACTGCTGCATATCATCTGTCTTTACCTTTAAGGAAATATACCTTCCATATTGAGAGTAACGCATGGATAGCGGAGCTACTTCTTGATGTAGGGATATGTAATTAAAATCTTTAACGACCCCTACAATGGTTCCTTCACGACCCCATTGCTGAAATTTTTTACCAATAATTTCAGAAGGGTCTGCATAACCAAATGATTTTACTGCAGCTTCATTTACGACCATAGCACTTAGCGAATCTGAAACAAATTGCCTTGAGTACGCTCTGCCCGCTACTACTTCAATATTATAATGTGGTATAAAATCAAAATCTATTTCATACAAAAATGGCTCAAAATGTTCCATACTGCCTTCAAATGTTTCTATCTCTGTTCCGGCAGCCGGAAAATGACCTCCTGGCACTGTGCGCGAACTAGCTACAGATGTTACTTCCGGCAAACTTTTAAGTTCATTTTTTACGGTTTCTATCTTATCCAAAACTTCACCGTCCCAATTATAATCGATGACCAATTGTTGCTCATTGTCAAACCCAAGATTTTTGTTCAACATAAAACCTAGTTGAAAATAAACGATAACCGTACTTGCTATCAATGCAATAGATAAACTGAATTGAAAAATTACCAGACCTTTACGTAAGTTCACCCCTTGCGGAGAGGAACTTATCAGTCCTTTTAAAACACTGGCAGGTTTGAATCCCGACAAAACAAATGCAGGGTAGCTTCCCGCAAATAAACCGGTAATAATTGCCGTACCGAAATATAATGGCAACATATAAGAGCTAAAGATATCACCTATTATAAACTGCTTACCTGTAATATTCGATAACCACGGCATGCACACAAAAACAAGTAATAACCCTATGGAAGCAGATATCAATACCATTACCAATGATTCACCCAAAAATTGATAAATCAATCCTTTTTTATCGGCACCAATAACTTTTCTAACTCCTACTTCTTTGGCACGTTCCATAGACCTTGCAGTCGCCAAATTCATAAAATTGATGCTGGCAATGATAAGTATAAACAAGCCTATTACACCAAAAATATAGATGTTGGGCAGGCTGCCAACTATACCAGGTTGGCGAGCAGCATCTGAATTCATATAGGCGTCCTTTAACGGTTCAAATGCTACATCGTAGTAATATTCCTTATCTTCCTCTGATTGGTGTTTATCTAAAAACACAGGCATTTTTGATTGAAAATCTTCTACATTAAAATTTTCGTTTACCAAGAAATACGTATAAAAATCCACATATCCCCAAGACTCAAAAATATTTGGTCTTGTTTGATAAAACGAACTCATAGAGAGTAAAACATCAAAATTAAAATGCGAGTTTTTGGGCACATCTTTCATGACACCGGTTACGGTATATTGCCCATCATTGGCTCTACCGCCAACACCTTCCATAACCTTACCCATTGGATCTTCATCACCAAAATACTTCTTGGCCGTTCTTTCTGTCAACACCACAGAATATGGTGCTTCTAGAGCTGTTTTAGGATTCCCCGAAAGTAATGGCCAGGTAAAAACATTAAAGACCGAAGCATCCACATAGAAGCAATCACTCTCTTGAAAAGAATTAGAGTTGTATTCCAACAAAACATCCGACCTACCTGAAAACTGTACTTTTTCAATTACCTCAGAAAAATCTTCTTTTAGAGCCGCTCCTATAGGTGCATTTCCCCAAATCCACTTATCTTTTACATCGCTCGATCCCATATGGTGTACCACTCTATAAATTTGATCGCCTTTTGTATGATACTTATCATAGGAAAGCTCATTGTTAATGAACATTAAAATCATTAAAAAACAAGCCATGCCAATTGCTAGTCCGCCAATATTAATAATTGAATAGCCTTTATTCTTAGTTAGGTTTCTCCAAGCGATTTTTAGATAGTTCTTAAACATGGTTCTCGTATTTTGATTGATGATTTTACACTACTCCGTTCGTAAACTTTTGATGGGGTTAGCTCTTGCTGCTTTAATGGTTTGATAACTAATCGTTATCAGGGTAATCAGCATAATAATACCTATGGCAAAAAGAAAATACCACCAATTGACCTCTGTTCTATAGGTGTATCCTTCCAGCCATTTATTCATAAAATACCAGGTGATTGGTGTGGCAACGACTCCCGCAATTAAAATAAGTTTAAGAAAGTCAATAGAGAACAAGGTTAGAATACTAGATAAATTACTACCCAATACTTTTCTTATACCAATTTCTTTGGTACGTTGTGTTACAAAAAATAGAATCAAACCGTATAGCCCTAAGCAACCAATAAAAATAGCCAAGGTTGAAAATGCTTTAGACAATGATAAATACCGTTGCTCGGTTTCATACATTTCGGCAACACGATCATCTAAAAATCGGTATTCAAATATGTTATCTGAGAAGGTGTTAGACCACTCTTTGTTTATCTGTTCTAAAGTTTCTTTTGTATTTAAGTGATTTATTTTAACGGCAATTTCGGAGTACCAATCGGTGTTTGGGGCAATAATTATGGGACTTATGTCATCAGTAAAACTCCTATCGTGAAAATCTTTTACTACACCAACAATAGTAGCTTTAGTTCTACCCCGGTTTACTGCTATTGCTTTGCCCAAAAGTTCTTCGGGGTTTGAAACCCCGACATTTCTACCAAATTTTTCATTGACGAGCATTTCAGTAATCGAATCGGCTTTAAAGAAATTTCTACCGGCCACCAACGGAATATTAAATGTATTGATATAGTCTTCATCTGCAGCTTTGACCTGAATGCTAAATTCTTCGGTCTCAGAACGGTTGTTGTACGTTACACTTGTACCCCAATCATGTTCTTCCGCACCAGGACTACTTAAACAATTGGTAACCTTTTGCACACCAACAATTTGTTTCAGACGTTCTTTTAAGCTAGAGAATTGTTCTGGATCCAACTCATCAGCCACTTCTAACATTACTATAGATTCTTTGTCGAAACCCAAATCAGATTTTGTAGCGTAATCAATTTGTTTTGATATGACCAATGTTGCTACAATAAGTGCTATGGATATTACAAATTGGGCAACTACCAATACTTTTCGAGTAGCTGAACCACCGGTGTCATTATGGTTTAACTTTCCTTTTAATGCTAATACCGGAACTATTCTAGACATCAATATTCCGGGGTAACTCCCCGATAGGAATGCCACCAAAGCTAAAGTGACAAATAAGAAACCTACAAATTGATAGCTTAACAAACTTTGAAGTGTCAATTGAATTTCAAAAAGCGTATTAAATGATGGAAGGAAAATTATTGCAGCGGCTATTCCTAGTATCATAGCAATCAGACTTATTAAAAAAGTTTCCGATAAAAATTGCCAAAAAAGGTGTTGTTTAAAACTGCCCAATACTTTTCTAATTCCTATTTCTTTAGACCGGTAAAAGGCTTGAGCTGTAGAAATGTTTATAAAATTAATACACGCTATTACAATCAAGAACAGCCCAATAATTCCAAACACCACTAAAAAAACAGGATTTAGTCCTCCATAATCAGCGTTTAGATGAATATCTGATAAGGTTTGTAATTTATATACGTGTTTATTCTTATAGCCAGGTCTATGTTCTTCAGGAAGTGGGATAAGTGCAGCTTCAATAGACGCTATATCTTGATTGGGCTTTAAAAGAGAAAAGCACTGCAAATTACTTGTTGTTCCGCCCCAAGATTCGCCCGCAGCAAAATCAAAAAAGGGTTCCAAGTTTTGAAACGAAATAAATATATCTCCTTCTAAAAACGTTGTTTTGGGCAGGTCTTGCAGTACTCCTGTAATTTCAATTGTCGTAGTATTGTCTAAAACAAATAACTGCCCCACAACATCAATAGTTCCAAATAATTCTAAAGCCTTCGTTTCTGTAATTACCGCGGTGTTTGGTGGTGAAATACTGATGTTATTGCTGCCATCTAAAAGTGGGTAATTAAAAATTTTAAAAAAGTCTTCTTCCACAAAAAACAAATCCTCTTTGAATTTGTTAATCGAACCATTTTGTTCCACATTCAAAATCATTCCGTTTCGGTCAACAATTTTGGCTACCTGTTCGGCATAGGCAAAATCTTCTCTAAATACTTTTGCAAAACCCGGGGGAACAGACGATCCATAGGAAACATCCGTTCTGTGCATTTCAGTATTCATTCTATAGATACGGTCAACATTATCATGAAATTTATCAAAAGACAAGTGGTAATTTATAAAAAGAAAGATCAAGGTAGCGCTACCAAAACCTATGGAAAGCCCCATAATATTGATGGCAGTAAATATTTTATGTTTTACTAAATTCCTCCAAGCGATTTTTATATAGTTCTTAAACATGATTCTCGTTTTTACCTCCCCCGCCCCCTCCAAAGGAGGGGGAACGGATTGGTGATTATTATTTACTCCGTTCGTAAACTTTTTACGGGGTTTGCCATAGCGGCTTTAATTGCCTGAAAACTTACTGTTAACAATGCTATACAAATGGCCACAAACCCTGCAATAGCAAAAACCCACCAATTGATCTCTATGCGATAGGCAAAACTTTCTAGCCAGTTATGCATAAACCACCAAGCTACTGGCACTGCAATTAAAAGTGCTATCATAACCAAGCCCATAAAGTCCTTGGAGAGTAGTTTTACTATTCCGGAAACACTTGACCCTAACACCTTTCTAACACCAATTTCCTTCTTACGCTGGTCTGCAGTATATGCCGCAAGTCCAAATAATCCTAAACAAGAAATAATAATGGCCAGAATAGAAAATATCATTGCCAATTTTTCAACCAATACTTCGTTTCTAAACCTAGAATTAAACAAATCGTTTTCAAAACGATACTCAAAAGGAAAAGCAGGATTATATTCTTTTAGAATATTCTCTATAGCGGTCAATGCATTCTGTCTTGAAGATTCTGGCTTTATTTTTATGTACATGCTATTTGCATACTCATTGTTGTTAAAGAACATGACGGGCCCAGTTTTTCCATTGCCATACATATCGCCATATAGGTAATCTTTGACCACTCCTATTACAGCATAATTAATATCATTGCGCATAACCGTTTTACCCAGTGCACTATTATCCCCCATCAGTTTTGCAAAGGATTGGGTTATAATAATATTGGTACTATCTACAGCGCTATTATCATTAAAACCATGCCCCTCAAGCAATTCTAAACCTACAGTGCTCATAAAATTTGGACTTACATATCTAAACCTTACAAGTACATCATCTGTATCCATACCTCCCTGCCAACTTAAACCGGACCCATTATTACCGCTAGATAGCATATTCGTATTCGTTAACGCAACATCCTCTACCGTACCAGAAGCAATCATAGACTCCTTTATGGGATCAAACTTATCTATCATGTTTCCATTGATCGGTACATTGACCAATCTTTCTTTTTCATAACCTACATCGCGGGCTCTAACATGTTGTATTTGCTGATAAATTATAATACTGCTAATAATAAAAACTATAGAAACTATAAATTGAGTAATTACAAGACCTTTTCGAATCATAGTGGCATTGCCTTGACTTTTACCAATTCCCTTAAGTACATAAGCAGGTCTAAAAGAGGAGAGATAAAGGGCAGGGTACCAACCCGCCAAAAGGCCACAAACCAATGTTATGCCCAAAAGGGAAAACATGTGTAGGGGCTGGAACAGCCTTAATTCTATCTGTTTTTCAACTAAAATATTGAAGGATGGTAGTAATATTACCAATAATACAATACTCAGAATAGCGGCAATACTTGCCAAAATGACCGATTCAATCATAAATTGACCAACCAATCTTCTCTTATTGGACCCCAATACTTTTCTTACACCTACTTCATTGGCTCTTTTTCCGCTTCTCGCCGTTGACAAATTCATGAAGTTTATACAGGCTATCAACAGAATAATTAATGCAATAAATGCTAATGACCACACCAATTTAATTTGTCCGCCAACTATTTTCCCTTCCTTAAAATCTGAACGTAAATGCCAATCCTTTATAGAATGCAGGAAAGCCACATTAGGGTTTTCATCATCATCAGACCTTTTTGAGGCAATCATACCCCTTACCTTAGTATCTACTTCCTTAAAATTGGAATTAGGTGCAAGTTCTACAAAGGTATCTGCGAAATTATTACCGTATTCCTCGGTCCAAGACATATCTGTTTCTCCTAGCTGAAATCTTTCGAATGGTAAAAGCCAATTAAAACCAAACGTTACGTTCCTGGGTAAATCTTTAACAACTCCGGTAACGGTAAAACTATATTCATTGTTAATTTTCAATACACGGTTCAGCACTTTTTTGTCCGTACCAAAAATTGTAGATGCCGTTTCTTGAGTCAGAACTATTCCATCTGGTCTAGACAGAGCAGTGTTCATTTCCCCTTCTATAAATGTTAAACTGAAAATATCCAAAAAATCAGGTTGCACATATCTACCATATCTGTTGATTCTATTTTCTCCATCCGTAAGTAGGATCTCCCCACCCCAAGTAGTAGAGGACTTTGTAATTTCTGGTATTTCGTTTTTTAAGTCTTTAGCCAGCGGTCCGGGAGTGGCATAAAAAGTGTACACCTCACCTTCAAAGGTTTGGTTAGTAGGTACCATATAGACCAAATCTTGTTTGGGAAAAACACTATCGAAATTTACCTCATCTTCCACCCAAAGAAAAATTAGGCTTGCACAAGTAATACCAACGGCCAACCCAAATATGTTGATTGCGCTAAAGCCTTTATTTCTCCATAGATTTCGCCAGGCGATTTTTATATAGTTTTTGAACATGATTCTCGTTTTTTCCTCCCCTAGCCCCTCCGAAGGAGGGGTAAAGGATTGGTGATTATTATTTACTCCCTTCCCTTCGGGAAGGGTTGGGGATGGGACAATTATTCTTTCCTTAAGCTTTTTAATGGCTGTATCAATGCGGCTCCAATAGATTGATAGCTAATGGTCAAAATAGCTATGGTCAATGCAATGAATCCAGCTGTTAAGAATATTCCCCAACCAATTGTAATGTGATAGGCGAAATCTTCTAACCAACGGCTCATTAAATACCACCCAACAGGTATGGCAATGGCAATAGAAATAACGATCAGTTTCATAAAATCTAGGGTAAGCAGCTTATAAATACTCTTGAATGGCGCCCCTAAAACCAAACGGATGCTGATCTCTTTTTTTCGTTGTTCTACCATAAAGGCAGATAGTGCAAACAAACCTAAACAGGCTACTAATATGGCAAATAGTGCAAAGCTGTTGAATATTTTACCCATACGCTCTACATCATCATGCATACGACTGAATTCTTGATCTAGAAAGCTATAGTTTATTGCTTGACTGGGGACATTTTTATCCCAGACCGTTGCTATAGATGCCAATGCCTCATTCACATTACCTTTTTCCAACTTTAGCGAAATGGTCCCTAAATTTTTACCGATTACCAAAGACAAGGAAGAGATATCCTCTTTTAAAGATTTAAAATGAAAATCATCTATTACACCTATTACTTTGAACATCTGTCCGTTGTTATTGATCTCTTTACCAATGGCATCTTCCAAGCCCAACTCTCTTTGCATGTTGGCATTTATGATGATGGAGTTCAAAGCATCTGACGCAAATTGTTTGGAAAAATCTCTTCCGGTTTTTACCGTAATTCCCAAGGTTTTAATGTAATCGTAATCTACCCTCCAAATTTGGGCGGGTATGCCCCTGCCTTCATTTCCTTCATCTTCCCTTCTAAAGGTATTTCCGTTTCTACTACCGCCATCAACAGGTAAATAGTTAGATATGGTTGCTGACTTTACCTGTGGTAATTGCAGTAATTGTTCTTTAAAATTTTCAGCGCTATCACCCAATATACCTGTGCCCTCAAGTAGTACCACGTGTTCTTTATCATAGCCCAATTCTTTTTGAAGTATAAAATCCATTTGTTGGTAAATAATCAACGTAGCTATAATCAAAATCACCGAAGTTGTAAACTGAAAAATAACGAGTCCGCTTCTTAATTTGCCACTCTTACTACCAATACTAAGACTTCCCTTTAAAACATTTACCGGTTTAAAAGCCGATAAATAAAATGCGGGATATAATCCTGCCAAAGCCCCTACCAAAAGAGCAGATAGTACTATTATCGGAGCAAACCACCATGCCGACCATGGCATTTCTATTGTTTTTGATGCCATGTTATTGAACGTCGGCAATAACGCCCAAGCCAATACTACACCCAGTAAAAAGGATACAAAACTGTACAACACAGATTCGGTCATGAATTGTGTTACCAAATTGCTTTTATAGGCACCTATGGTTTTTCTTAACCCTACTTCTTTTGCCCTATTGGCAGATTTTGCAGTAGATAGATTTATAAAATTGATGACCGCTAACAATAGTACAAAACCGGCAACGGCAGCAAAAAGCCAAACAAAACGAATATCGCCATGCTTTAAACCATCTGCCATTTTAATATCCGAATACAAATGAATATCGGTTATGGGCTGAAGTTTATAATTCATGGTTCTCAATACTTCAATAAAATCTGGTGCACGCCCACGTTCTCGCTGAGCGGGAATTATATAATCTTCAACAATAGAAACCATTTTTTGCTCTAACTCCTGCACGTTTGTATGGTCATCTACCAATACATAGGTAAAGTAATTCTGGTTGGTCCAGTTTGCATTGGTATCCTCTATGGGCAACAGAAAATCATAGGCTAGATGTGAGTTTTTTGGAGCATCTTTCATCACCCCGGTTACCGTATAAGGTTTGGTCTGGTCATTATCTAAAATAATGGTCTCGCCCACTACTTTACCTCCATTAAAATACTTAGCCGCTTTGGATTCTGATATGACAATACTTTTAGGGTTTGCCAATGCCGTTCTTGGATTACCCTGTTGCAGCTCCACTTCCAAAAGCTCAAAAGCTTCTTGGTCAGCAAGTACAAAACCTGTTTCCAGATTATTTTGAGACGCCCCTGCTAAACGAAAACCACGATTGCCTGCACCAAAAATGCCAATGGTATTAATTTTCCCAGCCTTTACTATTTCTGGAAAATCGTTCTGTAAGGTTTCGGCAAAAGGCAATTGAAAGTGCGTACTTTTCATCACCTCACCTTTATACATGCCCTCTAACACTACCCTATATAATTGGTCCTTTTTTGCATAGTGCCGATCATAACCTACTTCATTGTTAATGAACAATGCAATTAAAAGACAAGCCGCTATACCAACAGCAAAGCCACCAATTTTAATGGTGGCAAATAGCGTATCCTTTTTAATACTTCTCCAAGCAATTTTAAGATGGTTTCTGAACATGATTTTTGTTTTTTCCTCCCCTAGCCCCTCCGAAGGAGGGGAATTGGTTTGGTGATTGATTGATGATATTCTATTATCCGTGATTAAGGGATAGGTTGCGTTGGTTCGGTTTTTGGTTGATTAGTTGTCTTCACTTCGGCTCCGCTCAGTGAACGGAATTGATAAATGATTGATGAATAAACTCTTTTTCATACCCTTTTTTGGGGCACTACATCATAGCACCGATTGCCCTATTCTGACTTTCGGTTACTATTTGACCGTCGAATAGATTGACTACTCTGTGCGCGTAGTGCGAATCTCTATCTGAGTGCGTTACCATAACTATGGTGGTTCCCTCTTGGTTTAGTTCCGTTAACAAATTCATTACTTCTATACCGTTTTTGGAATCTAGATTACCTGTTGGCTCATCTGCAAGAATCAATTTTGGGTTGGTTACCACTGCTCTTGATATTGCCACACGCTGCTGTTGACCACCAGATAATTGCTGCGGAAAATGCTTTTCTCTATGTGCTATTTTCATACGCTCCAATACTTTCATTACTTTTTCCTTACGTTCTGCTTTACCCATTTTTAAATAGATCAAGGGTAGCTCCACATTCTCAAAAACGGTTAACTCATCTATAAGGTTAAAGCTTTGGAATACAAAACCTAAATTTCCCTTACGCAGTTGCGTACGCTCGCTCTCCTTTAATCCGCCTACTTCATTGCCCGCAAAATTGTAACTGCCTTCCGTAGGGTTGTCCAGCATTCCAATAATGTTCAACAAGGTAGATTTACCGCAACCGGACGGACCCATAATGGCAACAAATTCGCCATCTTCTACTTTTAGGTTGACACTGTTCAATGCCAAGGTTTCTACTTCTTCTGTTCTAAAACTCTTTTTTAGGTTTGTAATGGTTATCATATTCCTTCGTTTTTTGTTTGTTATAATGACATCGAAAATTTTCTGATGTGACAGTTTTTATTTTAAGACGATTCTTTCAGCTTCCCCGAAATTATCGTAGTTACTGGTGATTACTTTTTCTCCGGGTTCCAAGCCTTCCAATACTTCATAGTATCTTGAATTCTGTTTCCCTATTCTAATATTTCTTTTAATGGCTTCTCCACCATCAGGATTTACTACAAAAATCCATTGTCCGCCCGTACTTTGAAAAAAGCTTCCTTTTGGCAATAACAATGCATCGTTAGATTCGCCTAATTGTAATTTAATATTGTAGCTCTGACCCGAACGAATGGTCTCTGGTTTGTTATCGGTAAAAACCAAATCAACCTTAAATCTTCCGTTTCTTACCTCCGGATATACTTTTCGCAATCGCAATGGAAATTCGGTACCATTACGCTCCAAAACCGCCACTAAATCTCTCTTTACACGATCAATATAATGTTCGTCAATATCCGCTTCAATTTTATAATCTGTCAACACGTTGATTTGACCTATTCGTTGCCCTTGTGAAATGCTCTGACCGATTTCCGCATCTAAAAATCCCAATTGACCGTCTGCAGGAGCTCGTACATTTAAGTGATCTAACCTTTGGTACACCATACCTAAAGTTTTCTGCATACGCGCCAAATCGGTATCCAAGCCTCTTAATGATGTTTCTCGTAATTCATCATCTTGCTCTGTCTGCAATTTTACGATCTCATACTGTTTTTGGGACAGTTCATAATTTTCTTTGGATAACTGAAATGCTTCTCTTGAAATCAATTCCTCATCGAACAATGCTTTGTTCTGTTCGTAATTTCTTTTTAAGCGTTGCAGGTCTGTACTTGCCGTTGCCAAAGATTTTCTTCCTTCTACCTGTCTAGAATCGAAATTCAATTTTGTAGAACGCAAATCATTTTGCTTTAATGCCAAGTTACTTTCGCTTGCCAAAATCTGCTCATACAAATTCATGTTCTCCAACTTCAAGATGATATCGCCTTTCTTCACTATGGCACCTTCTTCTATTAATTTCTCACTTACACGCCCACCTTCATAGGCATCCATATAGATAGTGGCTATTGGTGCTACGTTACCATTAATAGTAATGTAATCATCAAACTTACCATCAGAAACCGCGGCAATTGACAGCTTGTCTTTTTCTGTTCTAAAGGTCGATACCGAACTGGCAAATAACAGTTGGTAGCCAACAAATAATAGCAATACGCCTAAGGCAATATAGCCGTAGTGTTTTGGTTTTAATCCTTTTTTCTTTTCTAGTTTTATATCCATGGTAATCGTTTGTTCGTTGTTCGTATTAAATCTCCCTCTTAATACTATTTACTTAATACTAATCTATATTGAAAACTGGTAATCCCCTGTAAAAATCCAATGTGCTTTTATTGATTTCTGATCGCAATTTCACTTGTAAATTTTCATTTTGTGCACTGGCGTATAAATTTTTGGCGGTAAACAGTTCCAAGGCATTTATCAAGCCTTTTTCATATCTTTTTTGTGCTATGGTGAATGCTAAATTCTGCGCCTCCATTTTTTGATTGCTCTGTACCAACTCAACCACTAAAGAATTATAATCTTGCACTAATTGCTGAATGGTTTGAAACAATTCTTGTTCTTGTGTTTTTAAATTATTCTCGGCACGTAACTTTTCTATTTTAGACTGTTTCACCTGCGATCTTGCCGACCAACCGTTACTAATAGGTACACTTAAATTTATTCCCCAGTATTGAGAAGTGTTATCTCTAAACTGTTGTCTAAAAGGTAAAGTATTACCTAATGTGTCTCTTGTGGTCTCAAAATAACCGGTGCCAATACCGGCAAAAAATGAAAGCGACGGGTACAGTCTACCTCTAGAAACCGCTACCTGCTTTTTTGCCGCTTTAGCTCTTAACTCTTGTGCTTTTAGCAATGGTAAAAACTCTCGGGCTTCTGTGTATACGGCATCAGACTTTATTTCTATTTCCGCAACCTCAACTTCTGGCAATTCTTTAGCTATTTCAATTTCAGAAGTGTTCTCTAAATTCATTTCTTGGATCAAGGCCAGCTTTGCCGATGCCAATTGGTTGGCACTTTGTGTTACGTTCAATTTATCGGTCAACAATAAAGACTCTGCTTCATAAAGATCGGCACCTGCTTTTAAACCTAATTCCACCTGCTTTTCTACCAAGTTGTAATTTGTTTGTGATACCGTTAGTTGTTCTTTTGAAATTTCTACCAAACCCTCAAAAAACTGTATATCATAAAAAGCCTGCATGACCCTAAATGCCAATAAGTATTTTTGCTGAAGCACTTCTTCTTCCGTTGCCTTGAACAATAATTTTGAAGCCTTAATAGCATTGATTTTCTGAAATCCCTGAAACAAATCGATAGAAGATTCTAAAGAATAATTATTGGAATAGAAATCTTGATTTACAAATGTACCCGTATTTGGATCTTCCGCTCTACCATAATTCACAAGATAGCTAGATGATGCATTTACCGAAGGCAACAAATTACGAACCGATTGTCTGTAGGTTTCCTTATTAGATTGATTGGTGTATTTAAAATCGTTCAGCTGTAAATTGTGTTCCAGCGCATAGGAAACGCATTCATCTAACGTCCAACGCTCTTGTGCAAAAACAGATGCCCAAATGGAGCATAGTAAAAGTGTCGTTATTTTAATTTTTTTGTTCATTTCTTAATTGGTATGCCATTCTCTATACTATATGCGTGCCATAAATTTAATTTGTTGATTTTCAGCTTTTTACAACTAAACAAAAATCAACAATAATTTAGCAGTGTAAAAATGTTGTACAGATATTGTCAAATATTTTTACACTAGTATAAAAATACCAACTTCTATATGTAGATTTAAATGAGTTAATAGCATATACCCATGATAGACGCGAATATTCTAGTAATAGATGATACCAAAAGTGTACTTAGTGCTCTTGAGATATTACTACAGTTTGAGTATAAAAGTGTGCAAACCATATCTAACCCTAATCTACTTTCATCATTTCCCAACCTTAAGGAAATAGACATCATATTATTGGATATGAATTTTTCTGCGGGAGTAAATACCGGTAATGAAGGATTGTATTGGCTTCGGGAAATAAAAAAGAAGGCGCCTCATATATCGGTTATTATGATGACCGCCTATGGTGCCGTGGAGCTTGCCGTTGAAGCCATTAAAGAGGGAGCAACCGATTTTGTACTGAAACCATGGAACAACGAGCGACTTTTAACTACGGTAAAATCTGCCTACGAACTTAGAAAGTCACAAAAAGAAGTGCTACACTTAAAGCAGAAAGAAAGTAACCTTAAGCAGGTTATTAACCAAAATACCAATTACATCATTGGCAATTCAAAAGCACTTAATAGTGTATTGAGCCTTGTACAGAAAGTTGCCAAAACCGATGTCAATATTTTGGTTACCGGTGAAAATGGTACGGGAAAAGAACTTATAGCCAGAGAACTCCATAAGTCATCTGCCAGAAACAACGAAGTTTTTATTTCTGTGGATATGGGGTCCATTTCAGAGAATTTATTTGAAAGTGAACTCTTTGGGCATGTAAAAGGTTCTTTTACAGATGCCAAGGACGATCGTGCCGGTAAGTTTGAAGCCGCTAATGGCGGAACGCTTTTTTTAGATGAAATAGGAAACCTCTCGCTACAGATGCAAGCCAAACTATTATCTGTAATTCAGAACAGGGTAGTGGTTCGCGTGGGATCTAACAAACCTATTCCCGTAGATATTAGATTGGTATGTGCTACCAACTGTAATCTAGAGCAAATGGTGGCAGATGGCTTGTTTCGTGAGGATTTATTATACAGAATAAATACCATACAAGTACAGGTACCAGCACTTAGGGACAGAGATGGTGATGTGTTGGTATTGGCAGACTATTTCCTTAAAAAATACGCCCATAAATATGGTAAACCAAGTTTAAAAATAAACCAAACGGCACAAGAAAAATTGATGGGTTACACCTGGCCAGGAAATGTACGGGAGCTTTTACATACAATGGAGCGTGCCGTAATTTTATCGGAAGGAAATGTGCTTAAACCAACCGATTTTCTACTGGACGCAAAACCGACCGTTACCATGGAAACCGGACCAAAAACCCTTGAAGAAATGGAATTATTAATGATTACCAAAGCACTGAACGATAATGACGGTAATTACAGTGCCGCAGCAGACCAATTGGGTATTTCAAGACAAACCCTATATAACAAACTTAAAAAATCGGGTAAATAATGGTCAGCAAAAGTATATACTACCAATTGGTTTTCAGGATTATTCTTATTGCCGTTTGCGCGTTGTTAACTGCATTTTTATTTGCCAAAGAACATTATCTCCTTGGCGGTATTTTAAGTATCGTTTTTATAGGACAGACATGCGCACTTATGCATTACGTAAACCAGACCAACAGAAAAATAGCCTATTTTTTTGATGCCATAAAGAATGAAGATTTTACTTTACGTTTTCCTGAAAAATTAAGTGTAAAATCTATAGAAGAATTAAACCATAGCCTGAATATGCTGAACAATATGATTCAAGATATTCACCTAAAAAAACAAGCACAAGAACAATATTATCAAGAAATTTTACGTCAGGCAGATATAGGTATTTTCACGGTAAACGATAAAGGACATATTCTATACGCCAACCCTACAGTACAAGACCTTCTTAATTATAGACCCTTAAACCATGTAAAACAGCTAAAGCAAATAGACCCAGAACTCTATGAACTGTTTGAAGCATTGCAACCTTTTGAAAGTACTATACACTCTTTAGGCAATGAACGTGGAAAAAAAGAATTGACCTTAAAATGTACGCCCATTTCCATTGAAGGAAAACAACTTTTGTTGGTCATTGTACATGACATTCAAAAAGAACTGGATGATAAGGAAACGGATTCGTGGGTAAAATTGATCAGGGTACTTACCCATGAAATCATGAATACCATTACCCCAATTACCTCCATATCAGAATCTATTTTAAAATACTTTAAAAAAGGAAACGAACTTTCTACGCCCGAAGAATTTGGTGAATTACAAATAAAAAATTCTGCCAAAGGTCTTGAAGTGATAAAGGAACAGGGTAATGATTTAATGAGCTTTGTACAGTCTTACCGCACATTTTTAAGTGTACCCGAACCCGATAGGGAATTAATACCTGCCTCTAAAATTTTAGAGAAAGTTCGCCTTTTGCTACAAGAGTATACCAATGCACATGATATAACTCTTGAAGTAACCGCAGAACCTGATAATTTAGAGTTGTATATCGATGAAAAACAGCTGACCCAAATACTCCTTAATTTGGGAAAAAATGCACAACAAGCGTTGGAAGGACAAGAGGATGGCAAAATAGTAATCATAGCTGGCATATCGCCTCAAGGTAAAAAATACATTACCGTTACGGATAATGGCCCCGGTATTTCTCCAGAAATGTTAGATGAAGTATTTGTTCCCTTTTTTACGACCAAAAGTACGGGTACCGGAATCGGACTTAGTTTAAGTAAACAGATTATGCGTTTGCACGGGGGATCTATTCGTGTAACTTCTAATGAAACAACAACGTTTACACTAACCTTTCAATAATACTATAATTCTGCTTTAAGCTCTGTAAACGGGTCCCAGAAATGTTTATCTAAATTAACGATCTGTAAATCTTTTATTTGAACACCTTCTGCCTCTAGCAACTGTTGCATAAGGTTGGTACCGTCAAAATGATGCTTACCGGTTAATATGCCTGCTTTGTTTACCACTCTATGTGCGGGAATATCTTCCATAGTATGTGATGCGTTCATTGCCCAACCTACCATTCTGGCACTACGCGCGGCACCTAAATATTTAGCTATGGCACCAAATGAAGTTACCCTACCTTCAGGAATTAATCTAGCCACCTGATAGACCCTTTCAAAGAAATTCTCATTTTCAGGTTTCATATCTATGCTAATTTTTGAATAATCTAAACGCCGTGATAATGAACAATAAGACCATTAGACCGCTTAATATATAATTGCTGTTCTTTGTAAATGCGGTTGTTTTATCTTCCCACTTTTTAAAATATATAACGTACAAATACATGGCCCAGAACGTTCCACTGCCTGCCGCAAGAATAAATAGGACTTCATCTATGATCCTATAGGTCATAAAACCTTGGGAATGAAAAACGGTATTCAACCCACTATAATAAGGAATTGCCAAAAGATTGATTAGCGCCAGGAAAATACCTTTAGAGAAGCTGTTTCGCTTTTTGGCATCGGCAATGATGAATGGCCTATTAACCTGTTTTCTACCTTTTACAAAAAAGAAAATAGCCAAAATAAAAAACACCAAAAGTGCGGTTTGCAACAACAGTTCTACCACATGCTGGTTTCGGGAAATCAATTTAGCAATGCGCACCGCAACATAGGTTTGCAGCATTACCGCAATGGCCACACCCAATGCAAAAATTAATCCGTTTGCCTTTCCCTTTTCAACACTGGTCTTGGCAGCGTTCAAATTAAGTAGACCCGGCGGCAGCGATGCAAAAAAAGCAGCACTAAAAGTAAAAACAAACAAGGTTGGTAGTTGTTGCATTGGTTTAGTTTACACTGAACCTAACAAAGGTTATAGGCTTTCCTTTTTCAAGATACTGATTTTCATAGAAAGTCTGTATTTCAAGAACTTCTTTAGGACTGCCCTCATTTTTATACACGTCATGATTGGCATAATGAACTTCCAAGCCTAAGCCATGAAGTAGACCTAAGGTATACCCATGCATGAATTCGCTATCGGTTTTAAGGTTTACGGTTCCGTTAGGCTTCAAAATTTGTTTGTAACGTTCTAAAAATACCTTATTGGTCATACGGTGTTTGGTACGCTTATATTTTATTTGTGGATCTGGGAAAGTGATCCATATCTCAGATACCTCTTCTTTTCCAAAAATATGGTCTATCAATTCTATTTGTGTACGAATAAAAGCAACATTTGGTAATTCTCCTTCAACGGCCTCCTTTGCTCCTTTCCAAAACCGAGCGCCCTTTATATCAATACCAATAAAATTCTTATTTGGAAATTTCTTTGCCAGTCCAACAGTATATTCCCCTTTACCACAACCTAGTTCCAGAACAATGGGGTTATCATTCTTAAAATGTGTTTCCCATTTGCCTTTCAACGGAAAACCACCCACAACCTCTTCTCTTGTTGGCTGTATAACGTTTGCAAACGTTTCGTTTTCCTGAAATCTTTTTAATTTGTTTTTGCTTCCCACAACTATCTCATCTATACGGTGACAAAGCTAATAAAAAACAGAGCGTTAGCGATTATGGTTCCTCCTCTAATTGGGAACTTTTCTCCAAAGTGAAGGAAAACTCCGATCCCACCTCAACGGCACTTTCTACAAAAATTTTCTCCTCGTGGGCTTCAATGACATGTTTTACAATAGCTAGGCCCAATCCTGAACCTCCTTCACGCCTACTACCGCTTTGATCCACCCTATAAAAACGTTCAAAAAGTCTGGGTATGTGTGCTGCCGGTATACCCTCACCATTATCCGTGACCCTCACAATTACTTTATTCTTCACCAAATTCTCCACACTTATTTCCGTGGTCCCGTTTTCATTACCGTATTTAATGGAATTCACCAGTAGGTTGGTCAATACCTGTTGAATTTTTTCCTTATCAGCATACACCAATATTGGTTCTGGGTAAGGAATATCAAAAGTTAAGGTTATATTTTTTTTATCCGCCTTCATTTCCAACAGATCAAAAACACTTTCTATTAATTCTATAATATTGAAGGACTGTTTTTCTAACCGCAGGTCGCCAACTTCCAATTTGGTTATTAGGTCAAGGTCCTTAACAATATAGATCAGACGGTCAACCGCTTTGTTGGCCCTAAAAATATATTTTTTCCGGACGTTCTTATCATTCATGGCACCGTCCAAAAGGGTTTCCAAATATCCCTGAACAGTAAATAACGGCGTCTTCAGCTCATGGGATACATTACCCAAAAAATCCTTTCTATATTCTTCCCGTATTTTTAAAGTGTCGATTTCTATTTTCTTATCCTTGGCAAATTTTTCAATTTCCGCGGTCAATGTACGCATATCCGTAGTTACGGGATAAGATGGCAAGGTGGAAGACTCTAACAGCTCCACATCATCATATATCTTTTTTATTTTTTTATAGATAAACTTATCTATCCTGATCTGTAAGGTAACAAAAGAGGTGATAAAAAGTGTAAGGGCGGTCACTAGAACTACCACCCAGTTTAATTCATTGAAAGACCATAACAAAAATGCCATGACCAATGTACTGATCAAGGCTATATATAAAGAGGAACGAAATGCAAACCGATATGATGTTTTGGAACGTACGGGGGCAGCCATTTAGAGTACAAACTTATATCCTACACCCTTAACCGTCTTAAAATGGTCTTCCCCTATTTTTTCCCTAAGTTTTCTAATATGGACATCAATGGTACGGCCTCCTACGACCACCTCATTGCCCCAGACCTTATCCAATATAACGTCTCTTTTAAATACCTTACTGGGTTTGGAGGTTAACAGCGCCAATAATTCAAATTCTTTTCTAGGTAGTATGATCTCTACCCCTTTCTTAATGATCTTATATTCTTCCCTATTAATAACGATATCTCCTACTTTTACAATATCCTCCTGGGTATTTTCCTCATTCTTAAGACGTCTTAAAAGGGCATTGACCTTACTTACCAGCACCTTTGGCTTTATAGGCTTTGTGATATAGTCATCTGCACCGGCATCAAAACCGGCTACTTGGGAATAATCTTCTCCACGGGCGGTCAAAAATGTGATAATGGTATTCTCCATACCGGGCGTTTTTCTTAATATTTCACAGGCTTCAATACCGTCCATCTCTGGCATCATCACGTCTAAAATAATTAAATGCGGTAATTTTTTCTTTGCCTTGGACACCCCATCCGCTCCGTTCTTAGCGGTATACACATCATACCCTTCCGCAGAAAGGTTATAAGCTACAATTTCAAGAATATCTGGTTCATCGTCAACTAAAAGTATCCTAATATCCTTCTTTTTCATGGTTTTTAAAATAGATTGATTCGCCCAAAAGTAAAGATAATACTATTACCGATAAGGTTGTTAACATTCATTTAATGTAGTAACGTTTACATAACATTAACAAAATAAAGGTTTAACATGGATCTAACCCGAACATTACAACCCATCTCTTTCTTTGCCGTGTTTAATAAACAGCATATTCAATATGCTTATAACACTAATAAAAACAAAAAACAAAATGAAAAAATTAATTTTCTCGCTATTGACAATTATGTCATTTGCTCTTACTTCTTGTAGCAGCGACGATGACACCCCGACTGTTACTGATGACGATCCAGATGTTGAAGAGCCAACAGGTGAAGTAATTACCTTAACCGGTGTTTTAACTGAAGATCAAACATGGGAATCAGAAAACATATATATATTAGATGGTAGAGTTATTGTTGATGAAGGCGTAACCCTTACTATTGAGGCAGGTACTATTATTAAAGGTGAAGAAGGTTTGGAAACTCTTGCTTCTGCACTTGTTGTTGATCAAGGAGCTAAATTAATAGCTGAAGGTACAGCTAGCGAGCCAATTATCTTTACTTCTGTATTGGACGATATCGCTCAAGGCGAGACTACAGGTAGTTTAGACGTTGCAGATACCGGTCTTTGGGGCGGTATTATCATATTAGGTAAAGCTCCTATCTCTGTAAACGGTGATCTTGAAACTGCTCAGATAGAAGGTTTGCCTGCTGATGAGTCTTACGGACAGTACGGTGGTACAGATCCTGCAGATAACTCAGGTAGCCTTAAGTACATCTCTATCCGTCACGGTGGTATCACTATTGGACAGGATAATGAAATAAACGGGTTAACACTTGGTGGTGTTGGTTCTGGTACCGTTATAGAAAATATTGAAGTTGTTGCCAACCAAGATGATGGTATCGAGTGGTTTGGTGGTACTGTTAACGTATCCAACGCTATCGTATGGTCTCAAGGTGATGACGGTTTTGATACCGATCAAGCTTGGAGCGGTACACTTACTAACGGTTTAGTTGTTATGGGTAGCGAGTCTGGTTCTGGTCTTGAGCTTGACGGTCCTGAAGGTAGTGCAGCTACAGAAGGTGGTTTCACAATGGAGAACATTACTCTTATTGGTGCAAACACTTCTAGTAAATATGCTGACTTAAGAGATGGTCTTATCGCCAACCTTAACAATGTTTTCGCTTACGGATTCAATGAAGAAGCTACAGTAAATATCAGTGGTGAAGATTCTGCAACTGAACTTTCTGCAGATCGTATCGCTTTCTCTAACTGGGAGTTTGTACTTCCTGAAGGATTAGTTATCGGTGATATCTTTGCCGGTGATTTCAATGCAGGAGACGAAACTAAATTTACTGACAACGCTACTGCAGTAGGATCAGGTACTGTAGGTGCTGATATTGATGCTTTTTCTTGGACTTTGGCAGCTAGCGAAGGTGCAATTGCTGTTTCACCAGCAGGTGTTACGATCACTAAAACAGGTGTTATCAACTCAGACGAGACTTGGACAGCTGAAAACATCTACATTTTAGATGGTAGAGTTATCGTAAACGAAGGTGCAACCCTTACTATTGAGGCAGGTACTATCATTAAAGGTGAAGAAGGTTTGGAAACTCTTGCTTCTGCACTTGTTATAGATCAAGGCGCTACATTAATAGCTGAAGGTACAGCTAGCGAGCCAATTATCTTTACTTCTGTATTGGACGGTATCTCTCAAGGCGAGACTACAGGTACTTTAGGCGTTGCAGATACAGGTCTTTGGGGCGGTATTATCGTATTAGGTTACGCTCCTATCTCTGTAAACGGTGATCTTGAAACTGCTCAGATTGAAGGTTTACCTGCTGATGAGTCTTACGGACAGTACGGTGGTACAGATCCTGCAGATAGCTCAGGTAGTCTTAAGTACATCTCTATCCGTCACGGTGGTATCACTATTGGACAGGATAATGAAATAAACGGGTTAACACTTGGTGGTGTTGGTTCTGGTACCGTTATAGAAAATATTGAAGTCGTTGCCAACCAAGATGATGGTATCGAGTGGTTTGGTGGTTCTGTTAACGTAACCAACGCTATCGTTTGGTCTCAAGGTGATGACGGTTTTGATACTGATCAAGCTTGGAGCGGTACACTTACCAATGGTGTTGTTGTTATGGGTACCGAGTCTGGTTCTGGTCTTGAACTTGACGGTCCTGAAGGTAGTGCAGCTACGGAAGGTGGTTTCACAATGGAGAACATTACTCTTATAGGCGCTGGTACTTCTAGTAAATATGCTGACTTAAGAGATGGTCTTATTGCCAACCTTAACAATGTTTTCGCTTACGGATTCAATGCTGAAGCTACAGTAAATATCAGTGGTGAAGATTCTGCAACTGAACTTTCTGCAGATCGTATCACTTTCTCTAACTGGGAAATAGTTCTTCCTGAAGGATTGACAACAATCGGTGAGGTTTTTGCCGGTGACTTCAATGCAGGAGACGAAACCAAATTTACAGAGAACGCAACTGCAGTGCAAACAGGAACTGTAGGTGCTGATTTATCTGCCTTTGCATGGGCTTCGGCTGCAACAGAATTAGGCTTATAATTCTAAAAAACATAAAATAAAAACAATATGTCCAAAGGCTTTAAATAAGCCTTTGGACTATTTTATTAAAAAACTGAGCCTTATAAATTTAAATAAAATGTTGAAAAAATTTCTTTTTGTAACATCCCTTTTACTAGCACAGTGGTCCTTTGCTCAAACCGGTACCATTTCAGGGAAAATGATGGATGGCGAGTTTAATGATGTACTCCCATTTGCCAATGTATTAATACAAGGTACAACAATAGGTTCCTCATCTGACTTTGACGGTATTTATACCCTTGAGGCTGAACCAGGTACCTATACATTGATTTTCTCTTATCTTGGGTATACAACAAAACAAATTTCAGATATTGTAGTTGAAGCCGATAAAACGGTCGAAGTCAATGTAACGTTAGAGCCGGCATCTTCACAATTAGACGAAGTAGTCGTAACTACTACCGTAAGCAAGAACACAGAAGCATCTGTTTTAAATCTTCAGAAAAACTCGGTTACGTTAATGGACGGATTATCACTTGAAGCTATAAAAACTACGGGGGCAAGTAATATTGCTTCCGCTATTAAAAGTGTACCTGGTGTATCTGTACAAGAAGGAAAATATGTATTTGTTAGAGGTTTAGGAGACCGTTATACCAAATCTATCTTAAACGGTATGGACATACCTGGTTTAAATCCGGATAAGAATACGGTGCAAATGGACATTTTCCCTACTAATATCCTAGAAAATGTTATAGTTCTTAAATCTGCGGCCGCAGAATTACCTGCCGATTTTACCGGTGGTGTTGTAAATATCGTTACAAAAGATTTCCCAACTCAAAAACAAATGTCTATTTCAGCTTCTGTTGGCTTTAATCCTGATATGCACTTTAAGGACAACTATGTTACCTATGAAGGTGGCGGAACTGACTTCTTAGGTTTTGACGATGGAACTAGAGACTTACCGATATCTAAAGAAACTGATATTCCTAGTCCTTCCAATTCAGCAGAAAACGGAACTTTAGAAGGCATTACACGTTCATTTAATAAAACACTTGCCACACAAAGAGAAAATTCAAAACCAGATTTCAGCTTAGGATTCAGCTATGGAAATCAGTTTAATGTTGGTGATAACA
Source organism: Maribacter sp. LLG6340-A2 (assembly GCF_045057105.1). GTDB lineage: Bacteria > Bacteroidota > Bacteroidia > Flavobacteriales > Flavobacteriaceae > Maribacter. The sequence goes on from NZ_CP159332.1 coordinate 1,395,597, forward strand.
AACTTGGTTTTATCGCTTCTATAGACCACAAGAACACCACTACATTTTATGAAGGATTTGAAAATGGTATCTACCAAAAAAGTCCAGATTCTGATGTTAATGAATTACGATTTGATAGAATACAACAAGGAGATTTAGGCTCTAATAATGTTTTAACTTCCTTTTTAACAGGCCTGTCTTATAAAACCGGCATGTCAAAATACAAATTGAATTTGTTACACATACAAAATGGAGAAAGTAAAGCAGCATTTTTCAATCAAGAAACACAGCTTTCTAATGATATTGATGTAGTGAAGGATAACTTAGAATATTACGAACGTGCAGTATCTAACCTTTTACTTTCCGGAAAACATACATCTGAAGATGCTTCATTTATAACTGAATGGAGTTTGTCGCCAACCTTGGTAAATGTTAATGACAAAGATGTAAGATTAACTACTTTTATTATTGATCCAGATGGTTTCTCTATTAGCTCAGACGCAGGTTTTCCACAACGCCTTTGGAGAGATCTTAAAGAAATAAATGCTGTTGGAAAAATTGACTTTTCTAAAAGCTATGAAATGTTCGGTAATAAATCTATACTTAAGTTTGGTGGTCTTTATAGCTACAAACAAAGAGAGTATGATATTCAAAACTACAATATAGCCTTCCGTAATTTTGCTACTGCAGATCTAAATGGAAATCCAGATGCAATTTTAGCAGATGAAAATATATGGACAGTAGAAGGTGGTTCCGGAGCCTATATTAGAGGTAATTTTCAGCCTGCTAACAGCTATGATTCCGACCAACAAACTACCGCAGCTTATCTATCTAACGAATTTAAATTTTCTGAAAAATTCAGAGCAGTATTAGGGGTAAGAGCAGAGCAGTTTATAACTCATTTTACCGGTCAAAATAATACAGGCACAGAAGTATATGATGATGTAAAGACCATAGATGAACTAGATTTCTTTCCATCCGCTAATTTAATTTATGGTTTAAAAGAAAATGTAAACTTTAGGGTTTCCTATTCAAAAACTACGGCAAGACCAAGTTTTAAGGAACTTTCTGTTGTTCAAATAACAGATTTGTTAACGGGTAGATTATTTATCGGTAATCCAGAATTAACCCCTACCTATATTGATAATTTTGATTTTAGATTCGAAGTTTTTGGAGATAGAGCCCAAATGGTAGCTTTTAGTAGTTTTTACAAAAAATTCGAAGACCCTATCGAAATTGTTGCCTATAGTAATGTTGCTCCAAACCAAATTACCCCACGTAATGCACCATCTGCAGATGTATTTGGTGTTGAACTTGAAGCACGTAAAAACTTTAATTTTATATCTGAAAGCTTAAGTGATTTAAGTCTTAACTTAAACATATCTGTGATAGACTCTAAAATTGAAATGGCCAAAGGGGAAAATCAAGAATTTGAAACTAGACAGATTTTTGCTAGAGACGGTGAAACTATTGAAGATACCAGACAATTACAAGGTCAGTCTCCTTATTTGATAAACGTTGGCCTAAACTATAACAATAGGGAAAATGGATTTGAAACCGGTCTCTTTTATAATGTTCAAGGTAAAACCTTGGAAATTATCGGTTTCGGTCAAAATGCCGATGTTTTTATTCAGCCATTTAATAGCTTAAACTTTAATATCTCTAAAGAATTTGGAGAAGAGCAACGTTCTAAAGTAAGCTTTAAGGCGAATAACTTACTTGGCGATGAACGAGAAAGTTTATATGAGTCTTTTGGAGGAATCACAAATCGCTCTTCTTTTAGAGATCCAGGATTATCATTCTCTTTAGGATATAGCCTTTCTTTCTAACAAAAAAATATATTCATTAAGAAAAAGCCCGCAAATTGCGGGCTTTTTTGCATTTCATCGAAAAATTTAAAAGAAACGTGCTACTCCCTTGACATTCAGGAATCAATATTCCTATATTTGTGGTATACATTTTGTATGTACATGCGTATGAAGCACCTTTACCTAATCATCTTTTTCCTTTTTGTATCCTTCAGCTATGGGCAAAGCACCCAAAGCAATGGGGATATTGATGGTTTTAGTATGTACCCAAATCCGGTTACAACAGGTAAGGTTTATATTTCCACAAACATCAACGCTCCTAAGGAAATATTCATATATGATGTATTTGGTACATTGTTGCTAAAGACTACTATTCTAGGAAAAGAACTAAATCTTTCTGACCTAGATGCTGGTGTTTATGTACTCCGTGTTCTTGAAAAAGATAAAATGTGCACACGTAAATTAATCATTAAGTAGTTTACTGCTACGTTTTTAACTTTCCTATTAAAAATTCACCCTCGGTAAAATACTCATATTTACGACGAAATACATTTGCTATTTCATTTACCTACACAATCTTGACATTCACAACATTTTCAGACCCTAAGCATAGCTAATAAGTACCTTTACCTTGTTGATCCCAAATCAATTAAAATGAAGAAAATCTACTTTTTGCTATTCATGATGTGTTCCTTTGGCATTTATGCACAGGAAACAATAGACATCAATAATCTGTACAATGATGAAATTGCCGGGTTTAAATTATATCCAAACCCAGTAATTGCAGATGTGGTCTATATCACCACAGAAAAAAACCATGTAAAAGAAGTGAAAATCTATGATGTTTTTGGGGAGTTGGTACTTACAGACAGATTGAACTCTAAAGCCATGAATATTTCTAAGCTTTCTTCTGGGGTATATGTTGTTCAAGTAACCGAAGACGACAAGACCATTACCCGAAAATTAATAGTCAAATAACCGCATATACTATTTTTTACAACGAACCGATAAAATAAATGGGTTCAGTACCTTTGCTTTAAGCGGATAAATTCCATGAAGCAAGACTCTATTTTTGATATACAGGACAGTGAGGATTTTTTGGTCCACAGCCTGCGTATTTTTAATTTTCAATACAAGAATAATCCTGTATATCGTTCTTTTTGCGATTATTTGAATATTAATGCCAGTTCGGTAACGCAACTGGAACAGATCCCTTTTTTACCCATAGAATTTTTTAAGTCCAAAAAAGTGGTAAGTACCACGGACCAGGAAGAAATTATATTTACCAGTAGCGGTACTACAGGCAGCCAAACCAGTAAGCATTATGTTACCGACCTGCAGGTTTATGAACATAGTTACAAAAAGGCTTTTAATCATTTTTACGGCCCCGTTGAGGATTATTGTATACTTGCCCTACTGCCATCCTATTTAGAGCGCACAGGCTCTTCTTTGATTTATATGGCAGATGATTTGATCAAACAATCAAACCACCCTAAAAGCGGCTTCTTTCTAAATGAATACGAACAGCTGTACCGATTATTATTAGAACTTCAAGAATCTGATACCAAAATATTGATTATAGGGGTTTCTTTTGCTTTACTGGAGTTTACAGAGCAATATCAATTAAACTTAGAGCATACCGTAATCATGGAAACCGGGGGCATGAAAGGCCGCCGAAAAGAAATTGTACGCCAAGAATTACATCAATTATTAAAGGATGGTTTTGGGGTTCAGGAGATTCATTCAGAATATGGCATGACAGAGTTACTATCCCAGGCATACTCACAAGGGCAAGGTATTTTTCAATGCCCTCCTTGGATGAACATTTTGGTCCGTGACCCGGAAGACCCGTTAAGTTTTCAGAAAACAGGAAAAAATGGCGGCATCAATATTATTGATTTGGCCAATTTTAATTCATGTTCCTTTATTGCTACCCAAGATTTGGGAAAAATTAATCAAGACGGTACGTTTGAAATTATAGGAAGATTTGACAACTCAGATATTAGGGGTTGCAACCTTATGGTGCTTTAATTCTTACTCAACTTATAATCTAAACCAGGCCCATCACAGGCCATCCATAAGCTAGAAATCGTGGTTGAGGTTCTGTACATCAACAATTCCTTATCATCTCCTGTACAATTACCCGATAACTCTTCTCCTGTATTAAATGTAAGTTCTAGATAGTGGTTGGGGTCTTCATCATATTCAACCACTTCAAAACTACCTGTTGCTTCATACACCACCTCATCAACAGTTCTTGATTTTAAGAACGTACCTTCTGGTGAAAAAATGTAATATTCCTGCCATTCCATTTCATTGCCCGTTGTCTCACTATCTGCAATACTACCGGTCATCTTGACCAACTCCCATTTTTGCTCGGAGAAAACAAATTGGGTAGATTCCAGACCAAAATCATCCTCATTGGAACATGAGACCAACATAAAAAACACAAAAGAAAAAACAGCTAATTTTTTCATAGGACAACAGTTTAAACCTATTAATAAGATACACCAAGATCAAAACGTTGCGTTTATTTAACCTTAAAATTTAAAGGCCTAATATTTTGGCATCCACAAAAAAGGTGGAGTTAACTTCCAACTCATGATCAGAACTTAACAATTCATCGGTAACCGTGTTTAAACGCAAAGAGAATTCGTCTTTTTTAATATATTCCTTTAAATCGGCATCAGAGGTATCCAAACTAATGGTATTACCTACATTTTCTGGAACTTCATTTAAATATGCAATTTGAATTTCTTCTAAACCTTCGGCAGAAATATATACCTCTATCGAATTTAAAAAACTAAAATCGGCCTCGTCTGGAGAAAGAATGACCATTTCCAATTCGGTCAAAGAAATTTCCTCGATAAGGTCTTTTCTGGTATCATTTACCGCAAATTTAGATTCTGAATTTGTTTCGGTCTCTGGGGTAAACACATCAAATGGCAAATCTATCCCAGCCGATGAGGGTATGGTAGCTCTTTGGCTATATTCCATATCAAACTTGGTTAACTCATCTAATTTATCACACGAAGAAAAAATGGCGAATAGACAAATAATTGAAATATACTTCTTAATCATAACTTAGGGGGTTTTATGTTTTATAACGAAGTATCCCCTTAATTATTTTAAAATTAAGGGGATACTTATAGTATACCTGAAGAACTTTTAAAGCGCTCTATTTCCTAGTCCTTAAAGACTAAAACAAAGTAATTTTTCTTACCTCTTTGCAACAACACAAACTTATCGTTAATCAAGTCATTAGAAGTAATTAAAAAATCTTCTTTTACCTTTTCCTTATTTACGGAAATTGAATTTTGTTTCAACTCTCTTCTTGCTTCACCATTAGATCCCAAGAATTTTGTTTTGGCGGACAAGGCACCGATCATATCCAGCCCTTCTACCAATTCTGACTTTGGCAATTCTGCTTGTGGCACACCTTCAAAAATCTCCAAAAAAGTTTTTTCGTTCAAACCTTTTAGATCAGACCCTGTTGATTTTCCAAATAAAATTTCACTGGCACGAACCGCATTATCCAAATCATCTTGTGAATGGACCATTACGGTAACCTCATCTGCCAATCGCTTTTGCAATAATCGCATATGGGGTGCTTCTTGATGTTTCGCAATCAAATCTTCAATCTCTTGCTGACCCAAAAACGTAAATATCTTAATATATTTCTCCGCATCGGTATCTGAAGTGTTCAACCAATACTGATAAAATTTATAGGGAGAGGTGCGCTCGGCATCCAACCAAATATTACCACCTTCTGTCTTACCGAATTTTGTGCCGTCTGCCTTTGTAATAAGCGGACAGGTAAGGGCATACCCTTTTCCCACGGCAATTCTTCTAATGAGTTCCGTACCTGTTGTAATATTGCCCCATTGATCACTACCGCCCATTTGAAGGCTACAATTGTGCTCACGGTATAAATGCAAAAAGTCATAGCCCTGAACCAGTTGATAGGTAAACTCCGTAAAGGACATACCTTCCTTGGCTTCTACGGATAAGCGTTTTTTGACCGAATCCTTGGACATCATGTAATTTACGGTGATATGTTTGCCCACATCCCTAATAAACTCCAAAAAAGAGAAATTCTTCATCCAGTCATAGTTATTGACCAAGACCGCCGCGTTTTCACCATCTACGGCAAAATCCAAAAAGCGGGACAATTGCTCCTTAAGGGCGTTTTCATTATGACGTAATGTTTTTTCATCAAGTAAATTACGCTCGGCAGATTTTCCCGATGGATCCCCGATCATACCCGTAGCACCACCGATCAATGCATAAGGTTTATGCCCTGCCAACTGAAAGTGGCGCAGCATCATTACCCCAACCAAATGACCTATATGTAAAGAATCTGCTGTTGGATCTATACCAACATAGGCAGCCTGCATTCCTTCCATTAGATGTTCTTCTGTTCCCGGCATTGCATCATGCAACATTCCACGCCATTGTAACTCCTTGACAAAATTTGTTGTCATTGTATTCTAAATTTTAATTGAATTGCAAATATAAATGGAATTCTTGCCAGTACACAGTAGAACAAAGCATGAATTTATCGGCTTGTATTCCCTAACTTTGAAATATGGTATTAGTAACGGGAAGCACAGGTCTTGTTGGGTCGCATTTGCTATTAAAATTAGTTGAGGAAAATGTACCTGTACGTGCATTATATAGATCCGATACCAAATTAAATCAAGCAAAAAAGACTTTTTCCTATTACAGCGAAAATGCTACAGCCCTTATGGACAGTATTGATTGGGTGGTGGGTGATATTTTGGATATACCATCATTAGATGAAGCCTTCCAGAACGTAACCCATGTATACCACTGTGCCGCGTTGATTTCCTTTAGCCCTGCCGATTTTAATGTATTAGACCGTGTAAACAGAGAGGGTACGGCCAATATAGTTAATATGTGCATAACCAAAAATATACAGAAATTATGCTATGTAAGTACTATTGGCACCATAGGTAGAAATGCTGAAAGAAATTTAGTAGACGAAGAAACGGAATTTAACCGTCAACATGCCAACCCCTATGCCATTACCAAACATTTGGCAGAAATGGAAGTATGGCGTGGCGCACAGGAACAACTACCAATTGTTATTGTTAACCCTGGAGTAATCCTTGGACCCGGTCATTGGGAAAAAGGCAGCGGCTCATTTTTTAAAACGGCTTTTAAAAATTACCCCTATTATCCACCTGGTGGTTCTGGTTTTGTTTCGGTTACCGATGTAACCACCACAATGGTTCAACTTATGAATTCCACTATTGTTGGGGAACGATATATTTTAGTGGCAGCTAACAAAACATATCAAGAGATTTTAGGAATGATATCCAATGCGATGGAGAAAAAGGCTCCACGTAAAAAGATACACTTATGGCAACTTCACATTGGAAAATATTTTGATCGCCTAAGGAATTTACTAACAAGAAAACCAAGAACCATTACCAATAGCACTATACACGGATTGATGCACCCCACAAAATTTGATAATTCAAAGATCAAAAATGCTTTGAACTATACTTTTGAACCCTTGGAAAAAACCATAGCTTTTTCCTCCAAAATTTTTTTAAAAGAACATCCTTGAGAAGCTTGTGCTAATTTTCTACTGCTTCTCTATTTTTAGGACTGTTTTTCAATAAGTTTAGACTATCCTTTACTTTTTTTGCAGCCTCAACCTCTTCGCGTTGTTGTTCTAAACCGGCCTCTACTTGCTTGTACAAAGATTCATACTCTAACGGTAAAGACGCATAATAGCGATCACTATCTACAAACTGTGCGCTATCTATTTCATACTTCTCAAATATAAATGTAGTAGGTTCTATGCCGTTATCCTTTAACTTTCCTAAATTGGTGCCCTTGGCCGCATTTACAATGGCCATATCTTTCAATATCATCACCATTTTATCCTTTGGTATGAGATTATCCGGCTTTTCAATTAGTTTTTCGGCGCAGGATATGCAAAGTAGCACCAGCAGTATTGTTCCTATGTATTTTTTCATGGCCTATTGTAGGTTAATCTTTTGGCGTTCCGTACTTCTGAAAACTTTCCGTTACTGTAGCCTAAATGTCCGTTAATAAAGGTATGAACCACTTTTGAAGAAAATTCCACTCCATTAAAAGGAGACCATTGGCATTTGTATGCAATATTATCCTTGGTTACTGTCCATGCATCGTTTAAATTGGCAACCACCAAATCTGCATAATACCCTTCTCTGATATACCCACGTTTTTTAATCTGGAATAATATAGCCGGATTATGACACATTTTCTGCACTACTTTTTCCAATGAAATGACCCCTTGTGCAACTTTCTCCAACATAGCCGGTAAGGCATGTTGCACCAATGGTCCGCCGGATGGTGCCTTAGTGTAAACATTATTTTTTTCTTCCAATAGATGCGGTGCGTGATCCGTTGCTATAACGTCTAACCTATCATCTAAAAGTGCTTTCCATAACAAATCTCGATCATTGGCCGTTTTTACCGCGGGATTCCATTTTATGAACGACCCTTTCTCATTATAATCTTCATCAGAAAACCATAAATGATGAATACAAACCTCTGCCGTTATTTTCTTTTCTTCCAACGGAATATCATTACGGAACAAATCTGTTTCCTTTCCCGTAGATAAGTGGAATACATGTAAGCGCGCTCCTGTCTTCTTTGCCAAGGCTATGGCTCTAGAAGAAGATAAATAACATGCTTCCTCACTTCTTATTACAGGGTGATATCTCATGGGGATATCATCACCAAACTCTGACTTATATTTGGCCAGGTTCTCACGAATTGTGGTTTCATCCTCACAATGTGCAGAAATAACCATTTCCGTATTACTGAAAATGTTTTCTATGACCTTTTCATCATCTACCAACATATTCCCAGTAGAGGATCCTAGAAATAATTTAATTCCTGAACAGGCATTCTTATCCAAGCGCTTTAATTCCTCTAGGTTATCATTGGTACCCCCAAATAAAAATGAATAATTGGCAAAAGATGAGTTTGCCGCGATTTGAAATTTTCTCTCAAGTTTTTCTATGGTGGTGGTTTGCGGAGTGGTATTTGGTTGCTCCATATAAGTAGTGATACCGCCTGCCAATGCCGCTCTACTCTCCGTGGCAATTGTACCCTTATGGGTTAAACCTGGCTCCCTAAAATGAACTTGATCGTCAATAACACCCGGCAGAATATGTAACCCTTGCACATCTATTACTTCTGCATTGGCATCCGTTATATCCTTTGCAATTTTTACGATTAAGTCATTTTCGATCAATATATCATTTTCCTCAATGACAACTTCATTAACGATAGTACCGTTTTTTAAAAGAATTTTACCCATATTAAAATTTATTTCTAAGAAAAAGGCTTCTCATTTTCATCACTAAAACACCCCATATAGCCTCACTTATGATTGATGAGCTCATTTTTGATTTACCCAACACACGATCCCTAAAGATGATAGAGACTTCCTCTATCCTGAATTTTTTTAAGTAGGCCCTAAATTTCATTTCTATTTGAAAAGCATACCCTACAAAACGTACGGAATCCAAATCAATAGCTTCTAAAACCTCTCTTTTATAACATACAAACCCGGCCGTAGGATCATGTACCCGCATGCCCGTTATCAACTTAACATAAAATGAAGCACCATAGGATAGTAATACCCTATGCAGTGGCCAATCTACCACATTGACCCCTTTTTTATATCGTGAACCAACCGCTACATCTGCCCCTTCAATACACGCCCTTTGTAATCTGATCAAATCTGAAGGTGTATGTGAAAAATCCGCATCCATTTCAAAAATATAATCATAGCCCTTAGCAATTGCCCATTTAAAGCCATGAATATATGCCGTACCCAATCCTGATTTTTCCGTTCTTGTTTCCAAAAATAGCTGGTCCTTGAACGCTGTTTGTAGTTCCGTTACCTTTTTTCCTGTTTGGTCTGGAGAATTATCGTCCACGATCAATACATGAAAACCTTTTTGCAAATTAAACACCGCCCTAATGATGGCCTCAACATTTTCAATTTCATTATAGGTGGGAATAATTACAAGACTTTTGGCCATATGATATGCAAAATATTTTCACAAAAGTAAGGTTTTAATAATCGTATTAAAACGGGCAGTGCTACCTTTATGATTTTTTTAGACCGGGCACATCACCTTAAATTTGTAATTTTGCGCACAAGTATCCTATGCGAATGTTAACTAAAATTCCTAAGCAGTTCTATTTTTTTCTAGCTGCCCTTTTTATACTTAATCTTATACAATCCAATTTTACGCAGCTCATCTTTGATGAAGCTTATTATTGGTACTACAGCCAAAATATGGCGTGGGGGTATTTTGATCACCCACCAATGGTGGCTTTAATGGTTAAAATAAGTAGTTTATTCTTTGACGGCGAATTAGGGGTAAGATTTGTTAGTTGCCTATTATCGTCTATAAATATAGTCTTGCTATGGCTAATGATAGACCACCCTAAAAAGAATGATTATATAGCTCATTTCTTTGTTCTGGTATTTTCCATGACTTTGCTCAATGCCTATGGTTTTTTTACTTTACCAGACACTCCCCTTCTATTTTTTACCAGTTGCTTTTTATTGACTTACAAGCATTTTATAAAAAAGGAGAGCTTGGTCTTAGCACTGCTTCTGGGCATTTTCATGGCGGCACTCATGTATAGTAAATACCATGCGGTACTGGTCATTTTTTTTGTTCTTCTATCAAATCTAAAATTAACGACCAATTCCTATGCGTGGTTAGCGGTAATCATTGCCCTTTTTTGTTATGCCCCTCATTTTTATTGGTTGTACGACAATGATTTTGTCTCCATAAAATATCATTTGTATGAAAGGCCCAACGGAGCTTATAGTTTTGAAAAATATACATTGGGCTTTTTTGTAAACTTGGTGGCCGTTTTTGGACTCACCTTCCCTTTTATCTATAAGGCCCTATTGAAAACCAAAGGAACCGACCTTTTCAACAAAGCATTGATTTACCTTACCTATGGGGTAATTTTATTCTTTTTCATCTCTAGTTTTAATAGACGAATACAGACACAATGGATTATTATAATCTGCATACCGTTGGCCGTAATCGCCTTTAATTATATGATGAACAATAAACAGGCATTAAAATGGATTTTTAGATTGGGACTAATTAATGTTATCCTGATTTCCTACTTAAGAGTAGGACTTGTTCACCAACCGCTTCTGTTTAATTTTTATTATGAAAGCCATGGCAATATAGCTTGGGCCAATGCCATTAAAAAGGAAGCTGGCAACAAACCTGTAGTCTTTGAAAATTCTTACCGTAATGCTCCTATGTATTCCTTTTACACGAATGGAAGCCCAACGTTTTCTTTAAACAATTATATGTACAGGAAAAATCAATACAGCATTGACGATTCTGAAGAAATGGTACGTGGAAACGATATTACCTATGTCTCTAAATACATTAATGACTTTTCTTTCTCATACCAAAGAGAAGATGGTGGTTTATATAAAGGAAAATTCATTTCTAATTTTCAATCCTATCGTAAGGTGGAATGTATTATTGAAGAACAGGAGATTTCACTAAATTCAGATTCCGCTATTGAACTTTTTGTCCATAACCCCTATGATCAAAGTATTGATTTGCAAAATCTAAGATTTGGAATTACCTATATGGATCCCTACAAAACACCCATACAGACACTGGGTATAAAACCTACCCCATTAAATCAAAATACCCAAAAACTAAAGGCTAAGGACACTACGGCATTTAAATTTAGCTTACCTAAGACCCAAAAAGAAAACATTGGTTACTTTAGGGTCGTTATTTCAGAAAACAATCTAATATTTGGATTGAACGGAAAACCTATTCCCATCAACTAATGGAACCGATCAACAGAACAATTATACAAACAGATTGGATTACAATTACGTTATTTACCAGCCTAATTTGTGTACTGATCGCAAAAAGTTTTGATTACACCCGCTTTATCAATTTTATTATTTTGCCTTTTAACAATAAGTATATCACCATGTATACCAAAAAGGAAAAATTGTTTAATTGGTTTCACATTCTTATAAGCTTGTTTCAAATCATCAATACCACTCTTTTTATTTATTTTATTTGGCGCGAATTTTTAAATAGCACTTTACTAAAAAATCCTTTTTTATTCCCCATTCTTTTAATAATTGTTTTTCTGTTCATCACCTTAAAAACTGTAGTACAATTGGCCAATGGATTTGTTTTCAATTCTTACAAAACATTTAATGAGTTGATTTTCAAGAAATTGACATATTTAAATTATTCTGGAATTGTATTATGTATTGCCAATATATTTTTGACCTATGTTTCTATGGATCATAAAATCATCATCATAATAGGTTCTATTCTTTTTTTGGGCATTAATATAATAGGCTGGCTGACAGTACTCAGGAATTATCAAAATTTTATAAGCTCCTATTTCTTCTATTTTATTTTGTACCTTTGCGCACTTGAAATTGCACCCTTAGTTATAATGGGAAGCTTTCTTAAATAGTGCACCATATGAAAGTAAAAACGATTTTAGTCTCTCAGCCAGAGCCGAAAATGGATAACTCCCCCTATTCCAAACTTATTGAAAAGGAGAAAGTAAAGGTTGATTTTAGACCATTCATTCATGTTGAAGCGGTAGATGCCAAAAATGTGCGTCAACAAAAGATAGATTTAAACGATTTTACCGCAATGATTTTAACCAGCAGAAATGCGGTTGATCATTTTTTTAGAATAGCCGAAGAAATGCGCTTTAAGGTTCCGGATTCCATGAAATATTTCTGTCAATCTGAAGCCGTTGCTTATTACCTACAAAAATATGTAGTATACAGAAAGCGCAAGATATATGTAGGCAAACGTTTGTTTACCGACTTGGTACCCTTGATAAAAAAATATAAGGATGAAAAATTTCTTCTTCCTTCTTCTGATGCCCTTAAGCCAGAAGTACCAAAAACATTGGAGTCTCTAGGAATAAATTGGAAGCGGGCCATTTTTTACAAAACGGTAATCAGCGACCTTTCCGATCTTAGAAATGTGTATTATGACATTCTTGTTTTCTTTAGCCCTTCTGGGATAGAATCCTTACTTCAAAATTTCCCAGACTTTGACCAAAAGGATACAAGAATTGCCGTGTTTGGTAATTCTACCGTTGAGGCGGCAACAGGTGCCGGTTTACGAATTGATATCAAAGCTCCTACGCCAGAGACACCATCAATGACCATGGCCCTACAGAAATACATTACCAGCGTAAATAAATAAGATTCCTTTTTATATAAAAAAAGCCTTGCTAATGCAAGGCTTTTTTGTTTTAGAAGGCATATCGTTGTGGTCCTCCCCGTCTTATTTCCTCACTTGCATAACTTTCATATTTTTTAAAGTTTTCCCTAAATGCATTGGTAAGTTTAAACGCTGTTGTATAATATTTTTCATCGTTGTTCCAAGTTGCCCTTGGACTTAGAACAGAGGTTGGTACGCCAGGACATTCTCTTGGTTGTGCTACACCAAATACGGAATGTATATGGTATTTATCATAAGAATATAAGCCCAACTTGCCACTCAATGCAGCAGAAATCATTGCCCTGGTATATTTAAGTTTCATTCGTGTACCAATACCGTACGGACCACCTGTCCACCCAGTGTTTACCAACCAAACATCCACTCCGGATTCCTTCATTTTTTTGCTCAACATTTCTGCATACTTGGTAGGGTGCAAAGGCATAAACGGCGCTCCAAAACATGCTGAAAATGATGGTACGGGTTCTACAACACCAGCTTCTGTACCTGCCACCTTTGCCGTATAACCAGAGATAAAATGGTATGCAGCCTGACTAGGGGTTAATTTGGATATGGGAGGCAGTACACCAAAAGCATCTGCGGTTAAAAAGAAAATATTCTTAACATTCTTACCTATGGATGGCTGCTGAATATTATCAATATGGTGAATTGGATAACTCACCCTTGTATTTTGAGTAATGGAAGTATCGGCAAAATCTACATTACCTTTATCATCCAAAACAACATTTTCCAATATTGCACCGGGCTTAATGGCTCCATAAATTTCTGGTTCTTGTTCCTCGGATAAATTAATAACCTTGGCATAACAACCCCCTTCAAAATTAAATACGGTATTCCTACTTGTCCACCCATGTTCATCATCACCAATTAATTTTCTGTTGGGGTCGGTTGACAAGGTTGTTTTACCCGTGCCCGATAATCCAAAGAATATAGCGGTATCACCATCCTTACCAACATTTGCAGAGCAGTGCATTGGCAATGTTTCCTTGTACACAGGAAGAATAAAATTAAGGGCGGAAAAAATTCCTTTTTTAATTTCACCCGTATAACCGGTTCCTCCAATTAAGGCAATTTTCTCCGTGAAGTTCAAAATAGCAAAATTATGCTGCCTTGTTCCATCAACGGCGGCATCTGCCATAAACCCGGGAGCATTTATAACCGTCCACTCAGGAGTAAAATCCTCAAGTTCAGTTTCAGTGGGTCTTAAAAACATGTTATAGGCAAACATATTGGACCAGGGATATTCATTGATTACCCTAATATTCAACCTATAATCTTGGTCTGCACAAGCATAACTATCGCGTACAAAAAGCTCTTTCTCATTTAAATAAGCAATTACTTTTTTATATAATGCATCAAATTTTTCACTTTCAAAAGCGATATTAATTGGTCCCCACCATACTTTATCTTTGGTGATGTCATCCTTTACGATGAAGCGATCCATTGGTGACCTACCAGTAAACTCCCCTGTGTTTACCGCTAAGGTTCCGTTATTGGTTTCAACGCCCATATTTTTTTCAATGGTTGCCTTTTGAAGTTGTTCAGGGTCTTCTTGATAATGAAAATTGGCGTGTAAAATCCCATATTGTTTTAAGGAAATGGTATTCGCATTTGTTGCTGAGCTTTTCATGTTTTAGAAAATTAGTTCACGTAAAACTAAAAAAATTAAAGGTGAACCCTTGAAATTCAGCGCTTAATTAGCCTTTATACCCGTCGAAATACGAATTCTATGAAAGAATGGATAAAAAGGAAAAATATTCATAGATCATTTATTCCAAATATTAAATTATTCTAACTAAACAATAGGTATTAATATATAATTCGTGATTTTGATTAAAAATTTTAATAAATAAGCAATTTTTATCGATTTTTCAATGAACTATTTTCCTTCTTCAATAGAAAAAACTCCTTAGCTTTTTGGGTCAGTAATTCCCCTGCGTTTTTCAAGTTATACGCAAGGTCCCTACTTGGATTTTGTATTTCAAATACATCATGTACACCATTATTCAGCAAAACATTTTTAGGGACTTCCAACTTTCCGCAAATTGCAATTATATGGGTATTGTATTTTTTACCGAGTTTAATAACACCATGAATTAATTTGCCGTTCAATGTTTGTTCATCTATTTTTCCTTCACCAGTTACAATAAAATCAAAGGCATTGGCCTCAAGCAACTTTTCAACTTCAGAAAGTGTAAGGATGAAATCAATACCACTTAAATAACTGGCCCCTAAAAAGGTTTTTAAACCGTAAGCTGCGCCACCGGCAGCACCTGATCCCGGTTCTTGGGCATTTAACAATCCATAAGTTTCGGCAACTACGCGGTCCAAGTTTTCCAAGCCTTGATCTAACACCTTAATAATTTCTTCCGTAGCTCCTTTTTGGCCGGCGTATACATGTGCTGCCCCTTTAGCTCCAAATAGCGGATTACTAACATCGTTAACGGCATAAAAAGACACCTGTTTTAAATCTGCACTAACCCTACTATCATCTATTCTTCTTATCTGCTCCAAACTATTACCTATGGTAGGTAACCTTTTTCCTTTAGCATCTAAAAAAACATACCCCAGTGCACTTGCTATGCCTATTCCGCCATCATTGGTAGCACTGCCGCCCAAACCAATGTATATATTTTTTATCCCCTTTTGTACGGCATCCCTAATTTGCAACCCAGTACCGTAGGAACTTGTTAACATAGGATTTCTATCTTCTGGTCTTAACCGCTCCATACCAGATGCATTGGCCAACTCTATATATGCCGCGTTATCCTTTTTATTATATAGGTAATAAGAACGTAAAGGTTTTCCTAATGGATTTTCACTAATAATTTGAATAGAGATACATGGTTTATAACTGGAAACGGCATCTAAAAAACCATCTCCACCATCAGAGGCCTTAATAAATTTATAGGTAAAATCTACTCCTGCTTTTTGCACTCCGCGAATAAAAGCTTTTGAGACTTCCTCACTGGTTAAAGAGCCTTTAAATTTATCTGGTATGAGTAATAGTTTCATTTATCAAATATTTTTTGGGGGAAACTATCTATGGAAATATCCCATAATTCTGGGAGTACAAAATATACGAAAAAGGTTAATATAATAATTGATATGATATTCATAAAAAAACCTTTGCCCACCATATCCGGTATTCTTAAATATCCGGAACCAAATACTACTGCATTGGGCGGTGTGGCTACCGGAAGCATAAACGCACAAGATGCAGCAACCGCAGCACCAACCATAAGAACAAACGGATGCACGTCTATAGATAATGCCATAGGCGCCAAAACCGGCAACAGCATAGCAGTAGTGGCCAAATTGGAAGTAATTTCTGTTAAAAAATTCACTGCGGCAATAAGGACCGCAATCAATAAAAAAATTGGCAAACCTGCCAATGAGGTCATCTGGTTACCAATAAAAACGGCCAGTCCACTTACTTCAAACCCTTTTGCTAAGGCCATTCCTCCTCCAAACAGCAAAATAATTCCCCATGGCATTTTTACCGCTTCTTCCCAATTGATCAACTGCTGCCCTTTTGTTTTGGAAGGAATCAAAAACAAAAGAATGGCAAAAAAAATAGCAATGATCGTATCATCAATATTTGGCAATATTCTTTGAAGCAAAAAAGAACGGGTTATCCAGCAAAAGGCCGTCATAGCAAAAACCAAAGCTATGACCTTTTCCTCGTAACTTATTTTTCCTAAAGTGGTCAATAGCCTTCTTATCTCTTGCTTTCCTCCCGGAAAAGACTTTTGCTTAAAAGAAAATGCATAACGGGTCAAATATTTCCAACAAATGAACAGTAGCACTATAGAAATTGGCAAACCGAAGGCAAACCACTGCATAAATGTTATTTCATATCCATAAGTATCCAAAACCACGCCGGCCAGCACAAGATTTGGTGGTGTACCGATCAAGGTTGCCACACCTCCAATAGAGGCGCTATACGCTATGGCCAACATTAATGCTTTACCAAAGGTCTGGTTCTCATCTTCTACCGTAACCGGATTATCCTTTAATTGCTTTACAATTGCAAGCCCTATGGGCAACATCATAACGGAAGTGGCCGTATTAGAAATCCACATGGACAAAAATGCCGTTGCCACCATAAACCCCAAAATTATCTTGCGCACATCTGACCCAATGAAATTTATAATATGAAGTGCTATTCGCCTATGTAAGTTCCATTTTTCTATGACAATGGCTATTACAAATCCGCCCATATACAGAAATACGTACTTATGCCCAAATGAACCTGATGTAGATGCCAAATCCAATCCTCCTGAAAGGGGAAACAAAACCAAGGGCAATAATGCGGTAACAGCTATGGGAATAACCTCGGTAATCCACCATATGGCTATCCATAAGGTAGATGCCAATATTGCATTGGCTTCTTTAGACAGTCCTTCCGTATGAAAAAAGGTGATAATAAGTATAAAGGACAATGGCCCCAAGACCAGACCTAACCACTTAATTTTATGCATACATTGTTCATTCTAAGTTGAAATTACGGTTTTATCCGTAGCAAAAGAACGTCTTATTGAATTTTACCAATATTTGATCGCAAAATACCATAACCCAATAATGCCCAACCTACTATTAGGAACACACCACCTATTGGTGTTAGAAAACCAAAGGCTTTAAAGTTAAAATCTACCAGATTGTTAAGAGACAACATATAAATAGAAAATGAAAATAGCACAATACCTATGACCGTACATATATAAATTGCTTTTTTGAACGGTATAGTATCTGGCAACAATCCTAGTACCAGCAGGAATAAAGCATGGTACATCTGGTACCGGACACCGGTTTCAAATGTAGCGACCGCTTCTGCATCCACCAGATTTTTTAGACCATGGGCACCAAATGCACCTAAGACCACCGCCAACAATCCAAAAGAACACGCCGTACTTAAAATTGTTTTTTTCATAACTTTTATCTAATGTATTTTTATAAATGTAACATTTTGATACCTTAGTGTACTAATACCAATCAAAAATACTGAAATCGTATGATGCGCAAAATTCTAGTTATTGGGGCGGGCAAATCCACATCTTTTTTATTGGATTATCTTTTAAAAAAGGCTGATGCTGAGCATTTAGAAATTACCATTGGCGATATTGACCCCAGTACCATACCGGCACAAATTGCAAATCACCAACATTGCAAAATACTTTCTTTGGATATTTTTGACGAAACTGGCCGTAAAAAGGCCATAGCAAATACGGACCTTGTCATTTCCATGTTACCTGCAAGATTTCATATCAAGGTTGCACAAGATTGTGTTGAATATAAAAAACATATGGTTACCGCATCATACGTAAGTCCGGAAATGTTGGACCTAGACAAAAAAGTCAAAGAGCATAATTTGGTTTTCATGAACGAGATCGGTCTGGATCCCGGTCTGGACCACATGAGCGCCATGCAGGTAATTGACCGTATTCGTGAAAAAGGTGGCGAAATTATATTGTTTGAATCTTTTTGTGGCGGATTGGTGGCACCAGAAAACGACAATAATCTATGGAACTATAAGTTTACCTGGAATCCTAGAAATGTGGTACTGGCGGGGCAAGGAGGTACTGCCAAATTCATTCAAGAGGGCACCTACAAATACATTCCCTACCATAGGCTTTTTAGAAGAACCGAATTTTTTGAAATTGAAGGTTACGGAAGATTTGAAGGATACGCCAATAGAGACTCGCTCAATTACAGGGAAGCCTACAAACTACAAAATGCACTCACCATTTATAGGGGCACAATGCGCCGTGTTGGTTTTTCCAAAGCATGGAATATGTTTATTGAATTAGGGGTTACGGACGATTCTTACACTATAGAAAATTCTGAAAATATGAGTTATAGGGAATTCATCAACCTATTTCTACCCTATTCACCAACAGACTCCGTAGAACTTAAATTAAGGCATTATTTAAAGATTGATCAAGATGATATTAGGTGGGACAAGCTTTTGGAGCTGAATATTTTTGATAACAACAAAAAAATAGGCATACCCAACGCCACACCGGCACAGGCCCTGCAAAAAATCCTTGAAGATAGTTGGACATTAAAGGCGGATGAAAAAGATATGATCGTTATGTACCACAAATTTGGTTACAAATTAAATGGTCACGAAAAACAAATAGATTCCAAATTGGTGGTTACCGGAGAAAACCAAACATATACGGCAATGGCCAAAACCGTAGGGCTGCCGGTTGCAATTGCCGCAATAAAAATTTTAAACGGTACTATTACCACCCCTGGGGTTCAAATACCTATTACCAAAGAAGTATATGAACCTATTCTAGAAGAATTAAAAACGTATGGCATCAACTTTAAGGAATATGAGGTCCCTTATCTTGGCTATAACCCTAATGCCGTGGTAAGTTGATTTTTTAAGCTATCAATTTAAAACCAATTAGGTATTTTTATATTTTAATTTGAAATAAACCAATGAAAACACCTACTAGTTTGGCCAAGATTGATGGTATTGACAAGAAAATCCTAAGATTTTTAATGAATGATGCCAGAAAACCGGTTCTAGAAATTGCCCGCAGTATTGGAATATCTGGAGCGGCCATACATCAACGTTTACGAAAGCTAGAAGCTTCTGGTCTTTTGGCAGGTTCAAAATTCATTGTCAATCCAAAATCATTAGGCTACACCACAATGGCCTATATAGGTATCTATCTGGACAAAGCCATGAGCAACCCAATGGCGGTTAAGCAATTGGAAAAAATTCCTGAAATTCTGGAATGTCATTATACCACAGGTAACTGGTCTATTTTAATTAAGGTACTATGTAGGGACAATGAGCACTTAATGCAGGTTCTCAACAAGGAAATTCAACAAATTGAAGGTGTTTCTAGAACGGAAACCTTTATTTCATTGGCACAGCAAATAGACCGACAAATTTCCATTTAGATAGAGAGCAACAAAAGTTCTTCTGCATCAGGTTGCGGTTGTATTTTATCTTTTTTTGTAAAACCCAATTTGTTCAATAAAGCCAGCGAGCGCGTATTGCTTTCCTTACATATGGCAAGTATACTTGAACTTTTTAGCTGGTTCTTTCCAAATTGCACCATGGCATTTGATGCCTCGTAAGCATATCCAAAACCCTCATAGGCAGGCAAAAAGGCAAAGCCCAAATCCACGTAGTCCAAATAATCCCTTTTTAAAAGTCCGCAAATGCCTATGGGCACACCATTGCCCAAACACACCTTAAGCAGTCCAAAACCATGTTTTTCATAAGAAGGCATCAAATTATTCACAATATATTCTTCCGCTTTCTTTATGGTAGCTATTTGCTTATCCCCAATAAATTTTAACCACCCTTCACTGTTCAATAATTCATATATAAACCCAGCATCATCCAAGCCTATTGGTAATAACTGCAACCTTGTGGTATTCATTGGATTCAAATTTCTTTATTTAATAAAAAAACCCGTCTAAAAGACAGGTTTTTTATATCAACTATTTTCATATTAATCTCTACCGCCAAATACCTGTAGACCCCAATAAACCAAGGTGGCCAATGAGCCTATAGCAGCTACCAAATAGGTACGAGCCGCCCATTTTAAAGCATCTTCAGAGCCTTTGTATTCCTGAGGAGTAACAACGTTCTTATTTTTTAACCAAGCCAAGGCGCGGTTACTGGCATCATATTCTACAGGTAAGGTCACAAAACTGAACAAAGTGGCCATACCCATCATAATTAGACCCGCAACGGCTACCCAATATCCTAAACCTACTCCCGCAGCGGCACCCAATGCCAAACCTCCAAATACCACCCAAGTAGATAGGCTTGAAGTTACACTGACTATAGGTACTAATTTGGAACGCATACCCAACCACTCGTAAGCCTGTGCATGCTGAACGGCATGACCTACCTCATGTGCAGATACTGCTGCTGCTGCTGCATTTCTTTGGTTATACACCCCTTCACTTAAATTTACGGTTTTGTTCTTAGGATTATAATGGTCCGTAAGCATACCCGGGGTAGATACTACCTTTACATCTCTAATACCGTGGTCTGCCAACATTTTTTCGGCAATTTCCGCACCACTCATCCCATTTTGCAAATGGACTTTTGAATAATGCTTGAACTTACTCTTTAATTTACTACTAACCAACCAGCTGACCAATGCTATGGCACCGATCAATATATAATATCCCATCATAGTTTTTCAATTTTTAAATCGATTAAATATACTAAAGATTCATACTTAAAACAGAATCTATCAACTTAAAAGCAAAAACCCCGCCAAATTCCTTTAAGGATATGGCGAGGCATATTTTACTGACAAAATGTACAAGTTAGGCTACGACCTCTTCCCAACCAAATGCTTCAATTATTTCTTGATAAACTACGGTTCCTTCCACAATATTTAATCCTTTACTTAAGGATGCATCTTTGGCACAAGCCGCTTCCCAACCTAAATTGGCCAACTTTAATGCATACGGTAAAGTAACATTTGTCAAGGCCATAGTGGAAGTATATGGTACTGCCCCTGGCATATTAGCTACGGAGTAATGCACCACATCATCTATGATATAAATGGGGTCTTCATGTGTTGTAGGCTTGGTAGTCTCTACACATCCGCCCTGATCAACAGCTACATCTACGATAACGGTTCCGGGTCGCATTTCCTTTAGCATATCCCTAGTTATTAAATTGGGAGCTTTTGCTCCTTTTAATAACACCCCGCCAATAATTAAGTCGTGCGTTTTAATTAATCTTCTAATATTAAACTCATTTGAAAACTCCGTAACCACATGTGGCGGCATAACATCGTTTACATATCTTAAGCGTTTCATATTTATATCAAGTATAGTGACGTGAGCTCCTAAACCTGCTGCCATTTTTGCAGCTTGTATACCCACTACACCGGCGCCCAATACCAAAACCTTACCGGGAGCAACACCGGGAACACCTCCTAAAAGAACACCACGGCCCTTAACAGGTTTCTCTAAATACTTCGCTCCTTGTTGTATGGCCATTCTACCGGCAACCTCAGACATTGGCGTTAATAGTGGTAATGTACCCTCTTCATCTTCAACAGTTTCATAGGCAATACAAATAGCTTTTTGCCTGATCATTGCCTTGGTCAATGCCTCACTAGATGCAAAATGAAAGTAGGTAAATAGAATTTGACCTTTTTGTATTAATTCATATTCTTCCTCAATAGGTTCTTTAACCTTTACGATCATTTCGCTCATGGCGTATACCTGACCTATGGTATCTAAAATAATAGCTCCAGCTTGTTGATAATCTTGGTTAAAGAATCCACTGCCTTCACCGGCATCTGATTGTACATAAACCTTGTGGTTGTTCTTTACCAATTCGAAAACTCCGGCCGGTGTCATACCTACCCTGCTTTCATTGTTTTTGATTTCTTTTGGAATTCCAACGATCATGACGATATCATTTTAAATTATATCACAAAATTGACGCTAATTATACACATATCAAACATAAAATCGATAAAATGTAGGGGTACATTGTCAAAAAACTTAATTTAAACATATCAACCCCCTATTTTTTATAGGGCGTACACACTAAAATTTAATATTTACCCCAAACATACCCCTTTAATTCTAAATCTACGGAAATAAAACTATTCAATTTTATAATTTAAAACCGAAATATCCTTCATTCATATTTTCTCCTATTCTATTTCCCATGAATACGAAGAAAGGCGGTTATCTCATTTCATTTTTAAATGAGATAACCGCCTTTCATTAAAATTTAAACGATTAAAAATACCGTTTACTAGCCTACGATATTCACAATCTTGCCAGGTACAACAATCACCTTTTTAGGTGTTCTACCCGCAAGTTGTTGTTGTGTTTTTTCATGTGCCATAACCGCTGCTTCTATTTCATCTTTGCTTAAATCCAATGACAATTGCATAGTGAACTTCATTTTACCATTAAAAGAAATTGGATACTCCTTATCACTTTCCTTAATATACTTTTCTTCAAATTTTGGAAAAGGTGCCGTAGCTATAGATGTTGTATGACCCAACTTGCTCCATAGTTCTTCTGCAATATGTGGCGCATAAGGAGATACCAATATTGCCAAAGGCTCCAATACTTTTCTGCTTACACATTTTTGCGATGACAGTTCATTGACACAGATCATGAATGTAGATACCGATGTATTGAAACTAAAATTCTCAATATCTTCTTCTACCTTTTTTATGGTCTTATGCAATGTTTTCCATGATTCTTTAGAAGGCTCTTCTTCGCTTCGGCTACGCTCAGCGACCATACTTTCATCTAAGAACGGAGTATATAATTTCCAAAGTTTCTTTAAAAAACCATGCGCTCCGGTAATACCTGCCGTGTTCCAAGGTTTTGATTGCTCTAACGGACCTAAGAACATTTCATACAAACGCAAACTGTCTGCCCCATATTCCTCACAAATAGCATCCGGATTTACGACGTTGTATTTGGATTTGGACATTTTCTCGACTTCGCGACCTACTTTAAAAGAACCATCCTCTTCAGTAATGAATTCAGCATTAGCATATTCTTCTCTCCATTTTTTGAACCCTTCAATATCAAGTTCATCGGAAGCGTTCACTAATGATACATCAGCATGAATAGGTGTAACGTTCTTTCCTTCTATTAATCCTTTAGATATCAAAGTTCCATCCTCATCCCTATACACAAAAGCACTAGTCCCCGTAATCATCCCTTGATTAATCAGCTTCTTGGCAAACTCATCTTTAGGTACCAAACCTTTGTCGAACATGAACTTTTGCCAGAAACGAGAGTATAATAGATGACCTGTTGCGTGCTCACTACCACCTATATATAAATCTACATCTTGCCAGTAGTTAATGGCTTTTTCAGAGAATATCTCCTCGCTATTATGCGGGTCCATGTATCTATTAAAATATTGCGAACTACCTGCCCAACCTGGCATGGTATTCAACTCAAGAGCCCCACCTAACCTCCCCAAAGGGGAGGAATTATTAAATTCTTCTTCAGAAACCACTTTACCTTCATCACCATATTGCAACCAATACCATTCTTTAGCATTCCCCAATGGTGGTTCGCCGGTTTCGGTAGGCAAGTATTTATCAACTTCTGGTAATTCTAAAGGCAAGAATTTTTTATCTAACATTTGTGGCATACCATCTACATAATATACCGGGAAAGGTTCCCCCCAATATCTTTGGCGACTAAAAACGGCATCGCGTAAACGGTAGTTTATTTTTCCTTCGCCATGCCCAATTTTCTCCAACTCATAGATAGCCAGCTTCATCGCTTTCTTGTATGGTAATCCGTTCAAGAAATCAGAGTTGGCAATAATTGTTTTATCCTTATCGGCAAATGCCTCTTCAGAAATATCCACTCCCTCAAAAATATTAGGGATCGGTATATTAAAGTGTTTCGCAAAGTCATAATCGCGCTGATCTCCACATGGAACGGACATTACCGCCCCTGTTCCATAACCCGCCAATACGTAATCACCGATCCAAATAGGAATTGGCTCTTTGGTAAACGGATGTTCTGCATAAGCACCTGTAAATGCACCGGAAATGTTTTTTACATCTGCCATACGATCACGTTCAGAACGCTTTGCCGTTGCCTCAATATATGCCTCTACCTCAGCTTTCTGATCTGGTGTAGTTATTTTACCTACTAATTCATGCTCTGGTGCCAAGGTCATAAAAGACACTCCGAAAATGGTATCGGGCCTTGTTGTAAATACCTCAATCCCCCTAGCCCCCGAAGGGGGAATAATTTGCTGCTTCAGATTAGTTTCAATCTCTTCTAAAACAGCGTTTATATCACCAATTACTTTTTCATTCTTAAATCTTATGACTTTATACCCAAGACTATTTAAAACTTGAGTTCTATTTAAGTCTGCTTCCTTTTGAGTTTCATGAATTTCTCCATCTACTTCGACAATTAACTTTTTTGATAAGCAGACAAAGTCAACGATGAAATCACCTATTAAATGTTGTTGTCTAAATTTAAAACCAAGCTTTTTTGACTTTAAAGATTCCCAAAGAACCGATTCTGCTGCTGTTGGGTTATTTCTCATCTCCTTTGCCCTTTCTAGCAACAAATGAGAATTATTTCCACCAGTCATATAACCAGGTTTGGTTCCTTCCCCTTTGGGGAAGGTTAGGATGGGGAATATTACTGATGCTCCTTGACTTCTTCCAATCCAGTTGGTTTGTGAATCTTTCAATGGTTGCGGCCAATCTATCTTATCCAAGCCATCTAACAAACGTTGTGCATAAGCAGAAATGCGCATACTCCACTGCGTCATTTTTTTACGCACCACCGGGTGACCACCACGTTCCGATACTCCGTTTACAATTTCGTCATTTGCCAATACCGTACCTAGTGCAGGACACCAGTTTACCTCAGTATCCGCCAAGTACGTTAATCTATATTTTAAAAGAATTTCTTGTTTTTCTACATTAGAAAATGCTTTCCAATCATCCGCAGAAAAAATAGTTATATCATCATCACAAACCGCATTTACATTGGTATTACCTTCTGCCTCAAATGTAGCGACCAAGGTTGCTATATCTTCTGCCTTATCGGTATCTTTATTATACCACGAATTGAATATTTGAATAAATATCCACTGTGTCCATTTGTAGTATTCCGGACTAGAAGTTCTTACTTCCCTGCTCCAATCAAAGGAAAAACCCAATTGATCCAACTGCCTTCTATAGGTTTTAATATTGGCTGCCGTAGTAATTGCAGGATGCTGACCTGTTTGTATAGCATATTGTTCTGCAGGCAAACCAAAAGAATCATAGCCCTGTGGATGCAATACATTATAGCCTTTATGCCTTTTGTACCGTGCATAAATATCACTGGCAATATACCCTAACGGATGCCCAACATGGAGCCCCGCACCAGAAGGGTAAGGAAACATATCCAACACATAGAACTTTTCTTTATCAGAATCATTCTCCGCCTTAAATGTTTGGTTTTCTGCCCAGTATTTTTGCCATTTGGCCTCAATTTCGTTGAAATTGTATTGCATGATCTTTACTTCTTTTCTGTAAGCCGCAAAAATAGGTTTATTCTGCTAAAGGGAAAAGTTTAACCTGGTCGATAACTACTGTTCTAAACCATTATCAATTTACCACTATACAATACCCAAATCATTGAAGCCAACGCCGATAGGTTAATGAGGTAACCGAACAATTTCATCTGTGACAGCGTATATGCCCTATCCTTGAAAATCACAAAAATATCTAATAACATAAATGCCGAGAAGAGACCTAGAAATGATGCTAAAACGATATCTTGAAACCAATACCAGACCAGAACAGATTCGCACACCAAAATCATTAGCATTAATAATTTTGATTTCTTACGCCCAACCAAAGTTGCCGTGGTTCTTTTTCCCGAAGCCAAATCTGGCTCTATATCCATTATTTCGCCGGCAATATGTGCCTGAAATGCAAAAAATGACAAATACACCAATGTCTGCCATGGAAGCGTTTCCAAATCATTAAGCTCTATTGAAAAGAATACGGTAACAACATACCCAACCTGAATCAGTATTTCAAAAGGAGGTCGTTCCTTTATTCTAAACGGTTTAAAATTATAAAGGATATTTACGACTACCATAAATAGTAAAAGCAAGAACATTTTTAATCCGGATATAAAAGTGAACGCAATTACAAATACAGTTGTAAGTATTGTTATTTTAGTTAACACACCTTTAAGTTGCGACCTTGAAGCCTTTGCACCAAATAAAAAATTTCCTTTTCTAACGTTTACGGTATCGGCATTTACATCATTATAATCGTTTAGACCGTAGACCAAATAATTTAAGGGAAAGGTGACAAAAAACAGACCTAGCCAAAAATTAAAAGACTGCCAATAATCTAACTGATTAGCAAAAGGAACTAAATAGATCCAGATGGTAGGAAACCAAAGCCCTGGTCTGGAAATTTTCAAGTCCAACAAATTCAACATATAATGGAATTAAGTTCTCATCTTCGCAAAAATACCTTTCTCAGCACTGTAGTACTTTCAAAGCTATACTATAACTACTCATCTTTTTAAAAAGTATATCTTTAACCTTAAGATTATGAAGTGCCCCAAAACAATTTTACTTACATTACTATTCACCTGCAGTAGTGTTGCGATTCTCCAAGCACAACTAGGATTTTGCGGAGGAAGCTCCGGAGACCCCATTTTTACAGAAGATTTTGGTTCGGGAACAACTGACGGCCCTGAGCTTCCGCCGGGTACAACTTCCTATAATTTTACAACGGGCACTCCCAATGATGGGGATTATACCATTTCCAGTACCACAAATTATTTTGATTGGATTTCTATCCAAGACCACACCCCTGGAGATACCAATGGAAAGTCATTTATAGTCAATGCCAGTTTTACCGCGGGAGAATTCTATCAACGAGAGGTAGCCGGACTTTGCGAGAATACTACCTATGAATTTTCATCTTGGCTGATCAACTTACAATCTATTGGCAGTTGTGAAGGCAATAGCATACCGGTAAATGTACGATTTCAGATATGGGATGAAACGGACACCAATTTATTGGCACAGGGAGATACCGGAAGTATTGCTGCAAATGCTAACCAAGAATGGCAACAATACGCCTTGGTCTTTACTACAGAACCCGGACAAACTTCAGTAATTCTTAAAATGAGAAATAACAGTAACGGCGGATGTGGTAACGACCTGGCTATAGATGATATCGTATTTAAATCGTGTGGGGACCAGGTTACGGTAAGTACAAATGATGCTGAAGAAAGCTTGGTCATCTGTGAGGATGAAGGTAGTGTTTCCAGTACCATTATCGCTACACCGGACAATTCCATTTTCTCTTCCCATGCCTATCAATGGCAACAAAGTAGTGATCAACAGGTTTGGACGGATATTGCGAATGAAACCAGCAATACGCTGTCTACTCCGCCCATAACAGAAACTACCTATTACAGGGTCAAAATAGCAGAAGACCCTATTAATGTAAACAATGACCTCTGTAATATTGTTTCCAATGTATTTGATGTCGTGGTTTTACCCATACCCAACGCACCAATAAGCTCTGGTGATATAACTATTTGTGAAGGCGAAACAGGCATATTAACGGCCAATACCAATGCAGAATACACTATAAATTGGTATGACGCCCCCACGGGAGGCAATCTTTTGTTGGCTAACTCAACTAACTTTGAAACCGCTACTGCGGGCACGTATTATGCAGAGGCCGTTTCCACAACAATTAGTTGCTCCTCAACTTCCAGAACGGCCGTTACATTGAACATAAACCAAGCGCCTGTTATACAGGATGAGGAAGTTATCTTTTGCGAAGGAACAACGGCTACCTTAACTGCCAATATTGATAATGCCACCTATGAGTGGAATACTGGGGCATCAACTCGGGACATTACCATTGCTTCTCCTGGCACCTATACTGTTCTCATAAAAGATGCCAACGGGTGTTCGGCCACCAAAACGATCACTGTAAATCAAGTAGACCTGCCCATTATTGAAGCTATCAAGTCCAACGGAAGGTCCATTGAAATTTCAATAGAAAACAACGGGGATTATGAATTTTCCCTAGACGGAAATACCTATCAAGATAATTCTGTTTTTGAAACTGTAGAAGGTGGCAACTATACCATATATGTTCAAGACACCTCTAACTGTGGGGTCGTTACCCAAAACTTTGACCATTTGGTTATCCCTAAATTTTTTACACCAAATGGAGATACTGTAAACGATATATTTGAACTTGAGGGAACAAACGCTTTTCCCAACCTGCAAATATCCATATTTGATAGGTATGGAAAATTACTACTGAACAGCAATGCCAGCGCCCCAATCTGGGATGGGTCATTTCAAGGACAACAAATGCCTGAAGATGATTATTGGTACAAAATCATTACGGACAGCATGGAAATTAAGGGTCACTTTAGCCTTAAACGTTAACAGGTTGAAAAATTAAAGCTGCATTTAACTTTACTTTGCTATTTTTACTGCACTTTTAAGTGCTATATGGCAAACTCTTTCGAAAAATATCAACGACGCAAACTTATCTCATCATACTTTTCCGTAGTGTTAAGTATTGCTTTGGTATTGTTTTTATTGGGTATTTTGGGACTTTTGGTGTTGAATACTAAAAAATTGGCGGATCGCTCTAAGGAACAGATTACTATTTCAGTATTCCTAAAGGAAGACACCAAGGAGATTGAAGTGGAACAACTTCAAAAAACCTTGGCCATGTCAGAATATACCAAGTCGTCCACTTATGTATCCAAAGAAGAGGCCGCAAAACAACATAGTGAGGATATTGGTGAAGATTTTGTGGACTATCTAGGATACAATCCCTTAAAAAATTCAATTGATGTAAAATTGAAGGCAGATTTCGTAACGGCCGAAAAGGTCGAGGAAATTGCCTCTACACTTGGGGAAAAAAGTTTTGTGGATGAGGTTAGTTATGACCGGGTATTGGTGAGTATGGTAGCCAAAAGTGTAGAACAAATTGGTTTTTGGATATTGGTTGCCAGTGCCGTATTTACATTTATAGCAGTTTTATTGATCAATAGCTCCATAAGATTATCTATCTATTCTAAAAGATTTATTATCAAAACCATGCAAATGGTCGGCGCTACCAAAACCTTTATTAGAAAGCCTTTTATCTGGCAGAATATTAAATTGGGTATGATCGGTGCCGCTATAGCACTGTTGGCCATTGGCGGAGTGGTGTATTATTTGAACACCAATTTTCAGGATTTTGGTTTTTTTGACGAACCATATATTTTAATCATCCTCTTTGTAAGTGTATTTCTTTTGGGTATCCTTATTTCGTTCATTAGCACGTATTTTGCTACGCAACGATTCCTAAATCTTAGAACCGACGAATTATATTATTAAATTTGCGACATGAGTAAAAAGAATAAAGTAGAACAACCGCCTAAGCAGGAGTTTATCTTTCAAAAGAAGAATTACACCTTTATGTTCATAGGTATTGCTTTTATCGCATTAGGATTTATACTGATGAGTGGCGGTGGAAGTGACGACCCTAATGTATTTAATCCGGAAATATATAATTTTAGGAGAATACGTTTGGCACCTACCTTGGTATTGATCGGTCTAGGAATTGAGATCTACGCC
Source organism: Maribacter sp. LLG6340-A2 (assembly GCF_045057105.1). Lineage (GTDB taxonomy): Bacteria > Bacteroidota > Bacteroidia > Flavobacteriales > Flavobacteriaceae > Maribacter. The sequence goes on from NZ_CP159332.1 coordinate 1,425,845, forward strand.
ATTTTACTTAACCCACACAAAAAGAAAGCATAATTGGATACCTTAGATGCAATACTGCTCGGAATCATTCAAGGATTGACCGAGTTTCTACCCGTTTCATCAAGTGGTCACCTTGAGTTGGGAAAAGCTATACTTGGTGACAACTCCTTACAAGAGGAAAGTTTATTGTTCACCGTTGTGCTACATTTTGCAACTGCATTAAGTACCATTGTGGTATTTAGGAAGGATGTCTGGGAAATTATAAGCGGATTGTTTCAATTTAAATGGAACGAGGAAAGTCAGTTCTCCATCAAGATCATTATTTCCATGATCCCTGCTGTAATAGTAGGCCTTTTTTTTGAAGAACAATTGGAAGCTTTTTTTGGAGGAAACATACGGTTTGTAGGGTTTATGTTGATCATAACGGCCGTTCTACTCTATTTTGCGGATAAAGCCAAGGACACCCAAAAGAAAGTAAGTTTTGGAAATGCGTTCATAGTAGGTATCTCCCAAGCAATTGCCATGCTGCCAGGTATCTCTCGTAGTGGGGCTACAATTTCTACCTCCGTATTGCTTGGGGTGGATAAATCCAAAGCGGCAAGATTTTCATTTTTAATGGTCGTTCCATTAATATTTGGTAAAATTGCCAAAGACCTATTGAGTGGAGACCTCAACTTTAGCGGGGAAAATAACGTGGCCATGGGTGCTGGTTTTATAGCTGCTTTTGTAGCAGGATTGGCCGCCTGTACATGGATGATCAAACTGGTACGCAAAAGCAAGTTGTCCTACTTCGCCATTTATTGCCTTATTGTAGGATTAATAGCCGTAGTCTACGGATTTACGAATTCATAATTCAACCCTCCATTAATTAAACCGTAACCATACATGGAAAATATTACGAAAGAAGATTTTCTAAACGGTAAGGTATTGTTAATAGATAAGCCATTGGATTGGTCCTCTTTTCAAGCGGTCAACAAATTAAAATGGGCCATTAGAAAAAAGTTCAGTTTAAAGAAATTTAAAATTGGCCATGCGGGAACCCTTGACCCATTAGCAACAGGACTTTTGGTCATTTGTACCGGTAAGTTCACAAAGAAGATTACCGAATTTCAAGGCCAAGAAAAAGAGTATACCGGTGTTATTACCTTGGGCAGCACCACACCTTCTTACGATCTTGAAACCGAAATCAATGAAACCTTCACTACCGATCATATTTCCCCAGAACTGATCCATAAAACAACCGCCCAATTTATAGGTGATATTGAGCAAGCACCACCGGTCTTTTCCGCTTTAAAGAAAGATGGTAAACGCTTATATGAGTTGGCAAGAGAAGGAAAAACCGTGGATATACCAAAGCGTAAAGTACATGTAAGTGCTTTTGAAATTACCAATATTGACGGATTGAATGTCCACTTCAGAATTGCGTGTAGCAAGGGTACGTATATACGGTCTATGGCACATGATTTTGGAAAAGCATTAGATTCTGGCGCACATTTAACCGCCTTAAGAAGAACCAAAATAGGTGATTTTAACGTAGATAAAGCTCAAGACCCATTGGTCTTTTCCGAAGTATTATTAAAAACCGATGATCGTTCTTAATCGAATTTTTACCCATTGGTATCTAGGGTTTTAAAATATTTTGGTATAATTGAGGTTATATTACCATGAATCTAAACAGACAACAATTATCATTGCTTATTACATTTCTTAGCATGGCTATAGTGATACTGGTATTGTTCAGTATGCAGTTGGGCGGCAAGGAAGAAAGGCATGATGATTATGTTGTTGAAATGGTGATGGACGAGGAGATTCTTGAGGAAATTTTGGAAGAAGAAAAAACCAAGGAAACCCAGGACGACAGCGACCCCATTAAAAGCCATTTGGCTTATAATGAAACGGCCAAGCCTAGCTACGGTAATCCAGAACCGCTTAAAACTTTAGATGATATTTTACAAGAGCGAAGCGAAATGGAAGAGGGTGCTACCACTGAGCATCTTGTTGCAGATGAGGGTTATGAAGAACGCATAAAGGCCTTGGCCAAAAAGAGGGAGGAACAGAAACAACTTCTTGGTGAAAAAGAAGCCCAAAAAAAAGAATTTACCAATAACTTGGCCGCACGACGAACATCGGTTTCCTACTCTTTGCTCAACAGAACCAATTATAGATTACCGCCTCCAATTTATACCTGTATAGAAGGTGGTAAAGTGGTCATTAATATTGTAGTAAACGAGCTAGGATACGTCACAGATGCAGATTTTAATGAACGTAGTTCCGGCACCTCTAATGGTTGCCTTGTAGAAAATGCCATAGCCTACGCCTTAAAATCCCGTTTCAACTCCTCTAATAAGAAATCGCAGAAAGGTTCTATTACCTATTTATTTCAGGGGAAGTAATTTCAACAAATCCTCTAAAATACTTTGCCCTTTATCTTTATTATAAAAAATTTGTAGATCCTGCTTAAAAGCCGGTGTCAATTTACCATGCGCATTCTTATAATTGTTCACCAACACGGTGGCCTTGGTAGACCGTGGGCCCCAAGTAGCCATCATAGTACCTTCTTTTTGATCCATGGCTATTAATTTAGGAATAGACCTTGCTCCATTTGTTAAAAAACGGTCCATAATCGGCAAATTCTCATCGCGCAAAATTATTGCCAATGAAATATTAGGGTTGATTTTGGTTATCTTATGCATTACCGGCAATGCGGGAGAAGCATCTCCGCACCAGCTTTCTGTCAATACCATCCAAGAAACAGATTGATCTACACTTTTTATTTTAGCAATCACCTCATCACTGAACGTCAATTTTTTATCCCACCTACGCATACGGCTATTGTTCAATTGGGTGTACTGTATTAATGCTTCGGTCTGTTCCGGCCCTGTAGTAGCGCCCTTTTCCGCCAAATCTGACACCAAGGTCCTGTATTCATCATACGTGTATACATTGACCGCCAAACCTTTCTTTATAATATCTACCGCTAACTCCATAAGATTACCTTATTCAATCCTTTTAACGTAGGTATTAGTAGCTAACTAAATGCAATACTTACAAATTTTCCGGATTCACTGCCAGACTATTGAATAATTTGGCCTTTGCGGTAAAGTACTTGTTCTCTACCTGATTTTTCTTTAAGACGGCATCAATTAACTTGGTCTCTCTTGAATTGATCAAGAACAGCGAACTTTCCCCAAAACTGAACTTACGTTCTTCGGCCGCCAAAAGGGCTTTATAACTGGCTACAATATCATTTATAAGGTTGTTTTGATTCTCAAAAGAGTCCAGTTCATTATAAATTGCCACTATTTTGTTCTGTATTTGTACCTGGGCATTATCATACTCAAATTGGGCATCTCTAAGTTTTAATTTTGCTAATTTTAAATCTCCCCGCTCCTTTCTAAGGAATAAAGGCAGCTCAAAATTTAATCCGCCCTTATAATTCTGTGGTTCCAGTGAATTTATATATTCCGGAGTTTCCGTAATGAACTTATATTCCACATCAATTTTAGGTAAAAGCTTATTTGTTTTTAAACGTTTATCCACAATCAACCCATCTATTTTATATCCTAACGACTTTAGTTTAGGATGATTTTCCAGTGCAAAACTGTCTAAAGGCTTCCCTAAAATTTCCAAAGCTTGGTCTATCTCCGCATCTAGAAAAATATCCGGGGTCACATTCTCTTGAAGTTCCATGGGAATATTTTCTCCCATCCAAAGAAAATTAGATAGTTCAAGCCTTGCGTTTCGCAACGTAACTTTTGCCTGCTCTAGCTCTAACGCCCTATTCTGGACGGCAATTTTGGCCTCTACAGTATCTATTGCAGCAATTTCACCCGCCAAAGCACTTTTATTTACACCCTTTAGCCTCACCTTTGCATTCTCTAAAAAATCATTGAACAACAAACTATTTCTATAGGCCTGTAGCCAATTAAAATAAGCCAAAGAAGCATCAAACAAAATTTGATTGACCAAAATGTCCCTATCCGCTTTTGACTGTTCCCTAAAGAATTTTGCCATTTTTAAGATGGCCATGCGCTCATTGATCCATGAACCACGACCCAAGGACAAGGCTACCCCTGCACTGTACAGTCCGTCTTCCGGCACGGTACGTTCTGCATTCAAATATTCCCCTGAATATTGCTCAAAGTCTCCCTTTAACTCAATACCATACCAGGTTGGTATCTTAAATGTGGCATTCAACAAATCATAATATTCAGTACCCTTAAATTCTTTTCCTGAATAATCTACTTGTACTTTAGGATCAAAACCACCTCTGGCCTTTAATAAATTAGCCTGACCAATGTCTAGCGCCAAATTGGCCTGCCGAGCAATTGGATGGTATTTTTTTACATAACCTAGGTACTCTTTAAAATTTAACTGTAGGCTGTCCACATTTTGGGCATTTGCAATACTACCGGCACAAAAACAAATTATAAGCAATAACCGTCTCATCATTATTTTTTTACTGGTTTATCCTGTGCTCCATTGGGCTGATAATAGTTTGGCGGAAAACCATTTAACTGCCTCCAAAGTTCATACCAAATAGGTACATCTTCCAATAAGGCAATAGTATTGGCCCCTGATCCAACCCTAAGTGCATCTGGCCATGGTTGGTCATTTTTATCCGGAGAAAGCAACACCCTATATTTTCCATCAGTATTTATAAAGGTTTCTATGGCCACAACCTCACCTGCATACGTACCGTAAGATGCATTGGGCCAACCGCTGAATACAATGGCCGGCCAACCATCAAACTGTATTCTTACCTTTTCCCCTAAATGAATGAGCGGCAGGTCTATGGGGTTCACAAAAGTTTCTACAGCCATATCATAGTCCGCGGGCATTATACCAACTAGCGGGGCACCTTCTTTAAAAGCCTCACCAATACCTGCTTTTATTACCTTATTGATATAACCGTTCTGTGGTGCCTTTATATAGCGCAGGTCGTTACGCATTTTATAATTGGTAAAGTTATTTTCCAATTTACTTACTTGTGCCTCAGAATCAAACTGATTGGACATTGCCGTATACTTATCACTCTGCGCTTTGGAAATTTTATCCGTATACGAAGCCTGTACCCTATTAATTTCTACCTCGGCGTTTAGAATTTCATTTTTAGCCGCAAGAAGTTTATTCTGCTGAGAAACTAATTTTGCCTGGGTCTCTTGCAACTTTAAGCGTTTTTCTTCCACATCTGTAACCGCTTTCAACCCTTCGCTCTGCAATTGCTCCGTACGTTCATACTGCCGTTCCGCAATCTTTATATTGGTTTTGGCAGCTTCAAATTCAATACTATCGCTCTCAGCTTTTAACCGTGCTTGCAACAACTTGTTCCTGGCCTGTTCCAATTTTAGCTTTCTTTCGTTATACAATGCAGCTATTTGATTATCCAAAGCTTTAACTTTCTCTTCATAAGAGGTTACAGATGAAGTTTTGGACTTTAGCTGTTGCCCTGTACGTTCTACCAAATTAGGGTCAAAATATTCTGACTTAATCTCGGAGATAAATAATATGGTGTCGCCTTTTTTTACATAATCCCCTTCTCTAACAAACCATTTTTCTATACGGCCAGGTATTGGTGATTGTATGGTCTGTGGTCTTTGCCCGGGCTCAAGAGTGGTTAAATACCCTCTAGCGTTAATGGTCTGGGTCCAAGGCAAGAAAAGAACTATGACACCAATTACAGCAAATGCGAACAAAAAGCGATTAAAGTGCTTGTAGTGTCTATAATGAAAGACTTTTTGGGCCGATTTAAAATGGTCCAAAGAAACCTTTTCGTTAAGTTTTTTATGAGATATATTCAACATGGGTACCTACAATTCGTTAATTATTTTACCTTTTTCCATTGTAATAATACGAGAACATGTATTGATCCATTTGTCATTTTCACTGACCACGACCAACGCCCAACCATTAGCGGGATCACTTAAAAACTTTAGAATCTTATCCGCTTCATCAATATTAAATTGTTCCAAGGGGTCCTTGAGCAATAACAACTTAGGTTTTCTAACAATACTTCTTGCCAGAACAATTTTTTTGGATACGGTATGGGGAATCTGTTTTCCTTCAGGATAAATGACCGTATTCAATCCTTTGGCCTGGCTTTTGACAAAGTCCGTTAGACCTACCTTATCCAATGCCCAATACACCTGTTCATTACTTATTTCCTTATCGCCAAAGGTGATATTGTTCATTATAGTGCCTTCAAAAGGAGATTCCTCTAACAGGGATTGGCCCAGCTTTGATCGGTAATAATTAAGGTTCATACCCCTTAAGGAAACCCCATTTACATAAACCCCACCACTATCTGGCTCTAAAATTCCCGCAATGATCCTCAACAACGTATTTTTTCCCGAACCGCTATTTCCCCGTAATAGAATTGTACAGCTAGGAGTAATGGTCAAATTTAAATTAGCTATAATCACCCTTTTATCATGCGGTACGCTGTAGGTTATATCATTTAATTCTATGGTTAAGGATTCCTCATCAGTAAAAGGCTTTTCCCCTTCTTGGGACTCAAGCTCCTTATCTACCACTTGACCCATCTTTTCCAAGGATGTAAGCAGATCATAAAAGGTTTCTAGACCCAAAATCAGTTTTTCTACCGAGGTTATGACAAGAAGGATAATAATTTCTGCCGCCACAAACTGCCCAATATTCATCTCTTGGTTCAACACCAAAAGCCCACCGATCAATAAAAGTCCGGCTGTTACTAACACCTTAAAACCGATCATCTGAATAAACTGAAGCACCAATACCCTAAAATGGCTTTCCCTGGCATTGAGATACCCTACCACCAACGTATCATTCTTTTCCAAGGCATGTGAGGTTTTGCCTGATAGCTTAAAACTTACAATACACCTGGCCACTTCCTGTAACCAATGTACAACTTGGTATTTGCTTTTAGATTCTTCCAAACTAGTATCCAAACCTCGTTGGGCAGTGAATTTAAATACTATATATATGAGCAATAACAATAGTAGCCCATAAGCTATAAAAAAAGGATGGTAGAAAGACAAAAGGAGTAACCCAAAGACAATTTGTAGCAAAGCCGCAGGGAAATCTATCAATACTTTTGAGAGGGACTTTTGTATGGTCAGGGTATCAAAAAATCTGTTGGCCAATTCTGGTGGATAGTAATTATGAAGTTCGCTCATTTTAATTTTAGGAAATCTGTAAGCAAATTCAAATGAAGAACGGGTGAAGATTTTTTGCTGCACATTTTCAATAATTCGTATCTGCATTAATTGCAATATTCCTACAAATGCCACCCCTAGAGTAACCAATATTACCAGAACAATCCAGGAAGTACTGACTTGCGCCCCTTGCAACAAATTTATTATGGCCTGTATACCCAATGGTAAGGAAAGGTTAACGACACCGGCAAAGACGGCATAATAAAACACTTGAAAAATATCTCGTTTATCCAGTTTTAAAAGTCCTAGAAAACGTTGCCATGAGGTTAGAAGTTTCTTACTCATTTATTGGTGTGTTTAATGTATTAAAAACTAAATGTGTCAAGTATTCCGTAATGGCTACTTTATCATTACAATCTGTCAATGTAGAAAAATGGTCCTTTAAATAATGTTGGTGCAAGGCACTTTCCAATAAAGTACTTGCCAAACTAGAAGGAAATTTATACGAAGCGTTAACACCCTTGATCATTTCTCCTATTCTACTCACCATACGTTTATATACGGTGAAATACCCTTCTTTATTCTCATTATCCACTTCTTTGGTTAAATAGGATTTGGAATACTCATTTATTACTATTTCATTTAATATCACCTCATTAATATGGGAGAAAGAAGCATCTATTTTAACTTCACTGGTTAAAATACTGATGCCTTTTATCAGTTTTTCCTTAGGATCTTGAATGCTGTGGGTAGCAAAAACCAAATGATACTCCATCCAACCCCAATACCATGAAGTTAGATATATCAACAACTTATGCTTGTTTTCAAAATAACGGTATATAGAGCTTTCGTTAGAACCTATTGCTTTACCTAGTTTTTTAAAAGTAAAGTTCTCCCACCCCAATTTGTTGATCAAAAGAATACTATGCTCAATAATATTTTTACCAAGCTCAGAAGATTCCGGATCCTTTACATACAACTTATCGTTGATCTTAATTTTTACTCCTTGTAACAGTCTTTCCATAACCGTGATATAAAATGGATTCAAATTTAATAGTATTACTATTATAAATTGATAGTTATACAAATTTTAACGATAGTTTTGCTATTCTGTTTAAAGCCACAGAATTTCCTACTTTTAACAAATGGCACTTACCCAACCTGTAAAGCAAGGCATTAACTACATTTAACCTATTTTTATGGACATTTATATGGTATGGATAAATTAAACAAATGTGGCTGGTGCAAAGGGGATACCCTGTATGAAAATTATCATGATATTGAATGGGGCACGCCGGTAAAAGATGATGCCACCTTATTTGAGTTTTTGGTATTAGAAACATTTCAAGCTGGGTTAAGTTGGATAACCATCTTACGTAAGCGGGAAAATTTTAGAAAGGCTTTTGATAACTTCGACTATCAAAAAATAGCACGTTACAAGGAAGCGAAAATTGTAGATTTACTGCAAGATAAAGGCATTATAAGAAATAAATTAAAAATACATGCTACCGTGACCAATGCACAAGCATTCATGGAAATTCAAAAAGAATACGGCTCATTTAGTGACTATATTTGGAAATTTGTTGACAATGACCCCATTAAAAACCAGGTGGTAAATTATAAGGAAGCGCCCGCAAATACATCAATTTCAGATACTATAAGCAAGAACTTAAAAAAGCGTGGATTCAAATTTGTTGGCAGCACGGTAATATATGCTTTTATGCAAGCAACGGGGATGGTCAATGACCATGAAATTAGTTGTTTTAGATATAATCAGGTATAGATGTAAACATGATAACCTTTTGAACAAAACTATGCGCATTGCTTTATCCGTATTCCTTTTTTATTGCACCATTGGTTTTGCGCAACATTCAATGGAGCGTGAATTTAGAATACTAAAAAAACAATTTCCCACACGTTCCATACTGCTTATCAACGAACATGTTCAACATATTAAACGCTTAAAATTTTATCAGGAAATAGACAGTTCTAAATCAATTTATTTGGCCAAATTTAAAAAAGACAATCTTTGGTATGGTATACAGTTTAAAGATAACGGCGATTTAGATCATATTCAGATTACTATTGACCCTGTAGATATTCCTAATGAAACCTATACCCAAGTACAAACCTATTTGAACAATACTTTCTCTAAATTTAAAATTAAAAGAATTTATCAGCAATATAATTCAAAAAATGAGCCTGTAGCATTGACTTTTAGAAATGCCTTTCAAAACCTAATTTTACCTTCTGTATATTATGAGTTCATTATTACCGGAAAGAAGAATACGCACAGGGACCAATATGAACTCCTTTTTGATGCTGAAGGAAATTTAGTAAGCACACGTACGGCGCCCCAGAATTATGACCATATATTATATTAGATAAGGACAATTACCTAAGCAGTTTCATAAATGCCTGCCTAGATATTTCCTCTGCACCCATACTTGCCAAATGCGCGGTATACAATTGGCAATCTATTGCCTTATACCCTTTGACCTTAGCTTCTTCCGCTAATTTAATAAAGGCAAATTTTGAGGCATTGGAAGTTAAACTGAACATACTCTCTCCACAAAAAACATGGCCTAAATCAATTCCATAAAGTCCGCCAACCAAGGTATCCTTTTCCCAAACCTCATAAGATTTGGCATATCCCGCATCATGTAATTTACTATAGGCGTTTTTCATTTGCTCCGTGATCCAAGTACCCTCTTGCCCATCTCTTTTTACACTGGAGCAATACTGCAAAACCTGTGCAAAGCAGGTATTCTTTGTTAATCTAAAACGATTATCCCTAAGCACCTTACGCATGCTTTTAGAAATATTTACTTTATCTGGATACAATACCATTCTAGGATCGGGGCTCCACCATAATATGGGAGAATCATCATTAAACCAAGGAAATATTCCGCTCTTATAGGCCAACACCAAACGTTCTACGGACAAATCTCCCCCAACAGCCAAAAGTCCTTCACTATTCGCAGTCTCTACGGGAGGAAATTCTACGTTATCCGTTAAATAAAATAATTTATGGGGCCTATTCACTTGGTTACTATTATTATATGGTCTTAAAACAAAAAACTTGCCCAACCTTTTGTTGAACAAGTTTTAAAATTTAAACCGTGTACACTTTATATGCTATGCCCAACCTTTTTAAAAAGGAAGGTCATCATGATCTTCTTCATTTAAATTATCCGCCGGTTGAAAAGCTTCCATTGGCGGTACAGGTGGCATACCAGGTTCTGGCGCAGATTGCGATACATTCTCTATTCTCCAACCTTGGATAGAATTAAAATATTTTACCTGTCCTTGTGGGTTAGTCCATTCCCTTCCCCTTAAATTAATACTGACCTTAACATCTTGACCAACCGCATAGCTATTCAACATGTCACATTTATCCTGTACAAACTCAATCATTATATGCTGCGGGTACTGCTCATCTGTTGTGACTACCAATTCTCTTTTTCTAAACCCATTATTACCAAATGTTTGGGTTTCTCCGATCAATTTTACTTTACCTTCTATTTCCATGTTGAACTCTTTTTACAATAAAGACCAAAAATACATAAAATGATGCGGTATTAAAACAAGCTTAACCAATAACAACACAACAATTATTTACATTTGATGTTATCCTTAATAATAGCATACACTTGGATGAACTTTATTCCTAAAAACAAGATTTCCAATATTTTTCTATTGATAGGTTCTTTTGTAGTGGTGAGCCTTATCTTATGGAATACGAATAGTTTTTTTAAACAATTTAAAGAAGAAGAACGTTTAAAAATGGAGATTTGGGCCACTGCACAGTCCGAATTTTTACAATCTTCCGAAACTGTTGATTTAGGCAGTTTGCATTTAAAAGTATTTCAGAACAACACCTCTACCCCAATGATCCTTATTAATAAGGATAAATCCATTAGGGTCAATAACTTTCCACCTTCAAAGGTGGATGATTCATTATACATACAACGCCAGTTAAGTAAGTTTAAGGACGAGAACACCCCCATTTCAATAGATCAACAAGGAGAGCATTTAGCTACTTTATATTACGGAAACTCAGAAGTTCTGAACAAACTAAAATTTTATCCCATTGCCCTACTTTTAATTATTTTTCTTTTTGCTGCGGTCATCTATTTTCTTTTTAAGACGAATAAAGCCGCAGAACAGAACAAATTGTGGGCGGGTATGGCCAAAGAGACCGCTCACCAAATAGGCACACCTTTATCCTCGTTACTGGGATGGAACGAACTTTTAAAGACAGAAGATATCAACCCTAGTATTACTAAAGAAATAGATAAGGATATTGATCGCCTACAGACCATTACCGAACGGTTTTCACAGATAGGGTCCTTACCAAAATTAACGGAAAGCGACATTGTAAAGGAAACCAAGGATGCCTATGACTATTTAAAAAGAAGAAGCTCCAAACTCATACATTTTAGCTTCCAATCCAAAGTAGATACCTTACCGGTAATGCTCAATAGTTCGCTTTATAATTGGACTATAGAAAATTTGGTGAAAAACGGAATAGATGCCATGCGCGGCAAGGGTAGTATTGCCATTGAAATAATTCCCGAAGGAAAATTTGTAAACATATTGATCGCAGATACCGGTCACGGTATTTCAAAAAGCAACTATAATAGTATCTTTACACCAGGTTTCACCTCTAAAAAAAGAGGTTGGGGCCTAGGACTTTCTTTGGTAAAACGTATTGTAGAAGAATATCATGACGGTAAAATAAAGGTATTGTCATCTGGCAAAGAAGGTACTATTATGCAAATATCGCTTAAAGTATTACATTGATTTATGGCAAAGGAAAAACTAAATATCATTAAGGAGGCAAATCTAAACAATAATTGTCCCGAGTGCTTTAACCAAGATTTGAACCTTACCTTTTTTCAAAAACACACCTATGGCCGTTTTTTCCATAAAACCACTGGAGAACTTAGTCATAAATTAGTTTGCAATACCTGCAAGACTACCATTTACCCGGTGAGTTGGACCGAAGATATTGAGCGGATGTACGATTATTATCAAAAGACCGCCATACCTGCCAAAAAATCATCTAAGCCTACCTTACTGTTTTATAGCCTTTTTTTGGTTTTGATCGCGTTGGTTGCGGGGATTACTTATCTTATTATTTCGGGAGCTATTCAACTTTAGCCCCAATAGCCTTGGCTAGACTGCTGAATTCTTGATCGCTAAGGGAAACCTTATGCTGAAAATTAATATCCTTCATATCGTTAAGAGGAATTAAGTGAACATGTACATGTGGCACCTCTAAACCAATAACCGACATACCAACACGTTTACATGCAACGGTTTGCTCCAGAGCTTTGCCCACCTTTCTGGAAAATGCCATAAGCCCCATATAAGTCTCTTCATCCAAGTCCAATAATTTGTCCACCTCTTTTTTAGGTATGCAAAGCGTATGGCCCTTGGCATTAGGATTAATGTCAAGGAAGGCTAAAAAATTTTCATCCTCTGCTACCTTAAAACATGGTATTTCACCATTTACGATCTTCGTGAAAATAGTTGACATAAGTCTTTCAATATTAAATGATAAAAAAAATCCTATCTTTTTGAGATAGGATTAAATATAACAAATTACAATTCTAAGTTCTTGATATTTCAAGAATTTCGAACTTTATAGCCCCACTGGGCACTACAATTTCTGCAGTATCACCCACTTTTTTCCCTAGTAAACCTTTACCGATCGGAGAATTTACGGAAATCTTACCTGCCTTTAGATCAGCTTCGCTTTCGGCCACCAATTTGTAAGTCATTTCCATTCCATTATTTTGGTTCTTTAACTTTACGGTAGAGAGTACCAATACTTTTGATGTATCTAATTGCGACTCATCAATCAGTCTTGCATTGGCCACGGTATTTTCCAATTTTGAAATTTTCATTTCCAATAGACCTTGGGCTTCTTTTGCTGCATCATATTCAGCATTTTCGGATAAATCTCCCTTATCCCTAGCTTCTGCTATGGCTTGAGATGCCTTAGGGCGCTCTACATCCCTTAAATGGTCCAGTTCTGCCTTTAACTTTTTTAATCCTTCAGCAGTATAGTAAGATACGTTACTCATAACATCCTCGTTTTATAAATAGACAAATCCTCTGCAAATGCCTTTAACAACGGCTTTTTAAGAGAGGATTTAACACAAATATACACAAATTTTACGCACATTTGTTGAACTTTTACAAAACAAAATTAAAGCATGATCCGTAATTTAAGTATTCTATTTCTACTAATTTTTATCTCATGTAGTAATGATGGCACCAATAGAAATCCATATTTATTGGAAGTAAATTTTAGGTTTGATGCCAACTTAAATTTGCCCACCTATAATCCTTTAACCAATATTGGAAGTGCCGTATTTGTGCCGAACGAAGGTGTGGGTACTAAGGGTGTTTTTATCATAAATACCGGGTTTGACCAATTTAGGGCATTTGAAGCAAGTTGCCCCAACCACGCTCCAAATGAATGTTCTACCATGACTTTAGACGGACAAACGGTTACTTGTTCATGCGAAAATTATGAGTACAGTTTATTTACCGGTCAACTTTTAGAGCGACCGGAAGACGGAAAACGGTATTATGATATGCTGGAATACCGCGCTTCTTTAAGCGGTAATACCGTGGTGGTATCCAATTAATAGATTCTCACCTTCAGTACCGCATAACTAAGGCTGTCATTTTATACACACAGAATGTATAACACCTTAAAAAGGTGGTCTACGGAATATTATGTCACGCAGTGATTCTTCTTTGATAAATGCCTAAAAATTAACCGTGGCTCCTAACAAAAAGTTGGTTCCGGCCTGGGGATAATAACCCGCTCCTTCTATTGTGGTAATGGTATCAGGAACTGAGAAATCATCATCATATGTATAAAAATAACCATTGGATACATATTTGGCATTAAATACATTGTTGACCAAGCCTGATAAAACAATACTCTTTAAAAAACCGTTACAGTTAAAAGTATACTGCACGTTTAAATCACTTTGGGAATAAGCATCCAATACGGAATTGTCAGAATCTATATTACCCATATACTGCTTGCCCACATATTTAGATAAAAAGGACACATTCAAGTTATTGGTTGGATCATAAGAAATAATATTACCCAGAATTAAATTTGGGGAAAATGCAATATTTGTATTACCCAATTCTTCAAGCTCCCCATCTCTTTCAAAAACAAAATCTTGATTCTTATTCGTACTCAATGCAAGATTAGGCTTTATGGACCATGTTGGACCTAGCTTTATATGGGCGTCCAATTCTAACCCTAAACGGTAACTTTCACCAACATTTTCACGTAGTGGCGCTCCAACATCATTCAATTGGCCGGTCAAGACCAATTGATCCTTGTAATTCATATAATACATATTGGTATTGACTTGCACGTCTGCGGAAAGATAACGCCACCCCAACTCAAAATCATTTAACCGTTCTGGTTTAGGATTACCACTTTCATAATCATTTCTATTGGGTTCTCTATTGGCAACTGCATAGGAGAAATAGAAGTTATTATTTTTATTTAAATCAAAGGTTACCCCTGCCTTTGGATTAAAAAAGTTGAACGTATCGTCTACCACACCGGTATCCTCACCATTTGCTTCATAACCTACGGTTCTATATTGCAAATCTGCATATAATGACCATTGGTCATTTAATTGATAATTTGCCTTTGTATAGATATTAAAATCTGTTTTGGTAGAATTATCATCATAATAACGATCTTTATAACTACTGTTACTGGCATATCTAGCCCATATTACTTCACCAAAATGATCGCCTTCATATTTATTAAAACCTCCGCCCACAATTAAATCAAGTTTGTTTTTCTTATAGTTTGCGGAAAAAACGGTGCCATAAAAATCATTATCTAACCAACGTCTTCTAATTAGATCGGTGGTATTTACCTCATCTCCATCTACAGTTATCGGCTCAAAACTATAGGTAGCAAAATCATCATCTTCTCTAAATTGCTCAAAAAACCCTCTACCCCTTGTATAATGCAAGGCAATGTTGGTGCTCCAATATTCAGAAATCTGCTCGTTCCATAACAGCTGTGCGTGATCTTGCTTGTAATTATCCACTTCATTATCATAGAATTGCGTATTCCCGTTTTCATCGGTGTAGATTCCTGACGGATTAAAGGTTCTGTCGTCTTGCAATGTTTGGGCATCAATACCGTACCAAGCTTGGTAGGTAATCTCATGACCCCCAAAAAGCAAGGCCTTTATCAAAGTATTATCGTCTTTATATGCACCCTGTAAAAAATAAGAATCCAAATCTGAACGCGCCCTATCTATATAGCCATCTGAATTAATCTTTGATAGACGTCCTGAGATTTCCACCTTTTCATTTAACATTCCCGTACTGAACTTTAAATTGTGCCTAAATGTGTTAAAACTACCTACGGAAGATGAAATTTGCCCGTATGCGTCTTGTGAAAAACCATCTGTAAGGACATTTAAACTTGCCCCAAAAGCTCCTGCTCCGTTGGTAGAGGTACCCACACCACGCTGTAATTGCAAACTTTCCGTTGAGGAGGCAAAATCTGGCATATTGACCCAAAAAGTTCCTTGAGATTCCGCATCATTGTATGGAATTCCGTTAATGGTAACGTTGACACGGGTAGCATCACTACCCCTTACCCTAATTCCGGTATAACCTACACCCGCACCGGCATCTGTGGTGGTGACTACAGATGGTAAAAAATTCATTAAAACGGGAATATCCTGCCCTAAGTTTCTTGGCTTGATATCTTCTTTGGTTAAATTGGAAAACGTTACCGGAGATTCTTTAGTAACCCTTAGGGCAGAAACAAATACCTCATCTAATACTACCTTGCTTCCTTGCAATGAATCTATTTCGTGCTCTTGGGCCCTTAGCCCTAAATTAAAAGAAATTAATGCGACAATTGTAAATAGAACTGATTTCATCCGTATAAATTCTACGAATAAAAGGGGTAATTATTCTATGGTTCTTATTGATTTTTCGTTGTCCTAACTTTTCGCTTTTGGACAACTTTTGCACCTAACGGCGACTATCGCCTCCCTTGGCAGCATTACCTGCCCAGGTTCTTTGGGTATAATCTCAGCTTTAGGCCAACACAGTTAGCTTTAGGCACCCCTTTGAGATGCTGCAAATGTAGTACAGTAATTTCATCTCTCATAACATAACCAAGAAAATATTACCTACATAATTAACATCAATTTAAAACTATGGATTACCGTTTAAACGTACATTCAAGTAGAATGCAATGCCTCTAACATGAACCCTAAAAAAAACAAGTTTACTATAAAAATTACCATTAGCTACCTAATTCTAATACTATTGGCCGTAATAGCATCTTATTATATATACAATGAAATCAATACATATATAACGACAGAGACCACTACAGAGAAAGACAATAAACTTTTGAAAACAAATGCTTTTCTAGCACAACTTTATGCAGCAGAAAGCTTATCCAAACTTGCTATACAGACTAGAAGCCAAAGCAACTTTACGGCCTATCAAAACAAAATAGATTCCCTTTACACCGATATTGAAGCACTTAAACTTCTTACCGAAAATACCTACCAGAAAGGTTTACTGGATAGTTTACATACGTTATTACAGAAAAAGACAAAAAATATTAACGCCCTTAGGTCCTTGAAAATGAAAGACCAAACAGGCACCGCCATTGACTCTGCTCTTAAGGAATTTGACAAGCTTGAAGAATCCTTAGGCATTATAAAACCCGAAAGTTTAGCGCCCAATTTACATGAACTGTCCCCAAAAGCACAAAATGCCATTAAAAAAGTGGCAGCGTATCTCAATGCCAATATTCCACAGGAAGAAAACCCCCAACTAAAGGCCCAACGAATGGATAGTGTTCTGAACATTTCCAAAAATCTGTTAAAGGAGGTTCAACAAGAAAACAACAATACAGAAAACTCCCTGGCTGTTCGCGAAAGTTCCATTAACAGGACAGATATGGAACTTACGCAACAATTGCGAAGCATCTTGTCTTCCTTTGAACATGAAATTACTATGAACAGCCTGGCCAATAGTATTAAGAAGGAATCTTTATTGAACAGAAGTATACAATTAGCCGTTATTGCAGCCATACTTGGGTTCTTAGTAGTTGGGATATTTACCTTTATCTTAAATCGTGATTTTTGGAAGGTAAATATGTTACGAGAAAAGTTGGAAGAAGAAAAACAACTCTCAGAATCCTTACTAAAAAGCAGGGAGCAACTTATTGCAACCGTAAGCCACGACCTTAGAACCCCCTTAAACACTATATCTGGCTACACCCAAATAATTGAAGAGAACAGTACCATTAACAAGGAACATTTAAACCATATTAAATCCGCCACCGGATATGTAAAGAATCTGGTCAACGATCTTCTGGATTACTCACAATTGGAAGCCGGAAAAATGGTTGCAAAAAATACTACGTTCTTACCCGGACAATTGCTCAGGGAAAGTGCTACGAACATTGCCGCACAATATCCCCAAAAAAACATAGCATTACATTTAAATTTGGACAGTTCCTTACAACACCCCATAATCCTAGATGATTTTAGACTTCGGCAAATTATATCCAATCTTATGGGGAACGCCTATAAATTCACAGAAGAGGGTGAAATTACCATAACATCGTCCATTAAAAAAATAAAAAATGTTCCCGTTCTGTATGTTAGGATTGCGGATACCGGTATTGGCATTTCAAAAGAGCAACAAGGGGAGATTTTTAAGGAATTTACACAAGCCGGAATTGAAAACAATAAAAAATACGGGGGTTATGGTCTTGGACTTACCATTACCAAAAAACTTACGGAATTATTGAACGGCACTATCACCCTAAAAAGTAAAATTGGTCTTGGCAGTACATTTACCCTGAAAATTCCAATACAACTAGGAGAAAATAGTGCTACAGTACATGCTGATGACCCAAAAACGCAAAATATTGAACGTGTTTTGGTAATAGATGATGACCCTGCGTTCTTAAAATTAATTGGAGAAATGTTGAAATCTGCCAACATTGAAACACATTTATACACGAATTTCAACGATTGCAAACCTACTCTACAAGTAAGCTATGATGCCGTATTGACCGATATTGAAATGCCCAACGTTACGGGTTACGAAGTGGTTTCTAAACTACGCTCAAAAGTATACTCCCATTATAAGGATCAACCAATTATTGCAATGACCGGTAGAAATGATTTAACCTTTTCACATTTTACGGAGAATAGATTTGATGACCTGCTACGAAAACCCTTTTCCAAAACCGAATTATTACAAAAGCTTCTTAAAACAGAACCTACTACCATAAACAAGGAAAGAAAATTGGCACAATCCTTACCGCCTAACACCATAGACGAACCATGTAACTTGGATACCATTAAAATGTTTACCGGAAATGATGAAAAAGCACTCAATGAAATCCTGTTCACCTTTTTGAAGGATACCCAAGAAAATGCCAGAAAACTAGCGGCTGAAATCACCGAACTAAACACTTTAGAAATCAACAAGACTGCACATAAAATGCTACCTATGTTTAGACAAATAAATGCCGCTAAGGCGGTATCAATTTTAGAAGAATTTGAACACCTGAAAATTGATGAACTCTCCCATGAACAGCTTAGGGAAAAACATAAAGAGGTTCAGTATTATATCAATGAAATTCTACAAACAATACGGCTTCATTTGGTTTAAAGCACGTCTAAATCATAGTAATTAATACGGTTATACAATGTTTTTCGTGTCACCTGTAATAATTTGGCCGCTTTGGACTTATTATAATTTGTTTTTTTTAAGGCACTGATAATTTGTTCCTTTTCAAAATCTGCTTTAGACAAGGAGCCAAAATCTTTGGGAGCACTTTCTTTTTCCAGTAATTCTGCTGGTAATGTATTAAGCTGTATAGTTGTTTCCGTAGATAACAACACGGCCCGTTGTATTACATTCTGCAGTTCTCGTATATTGCCCGGCCATGAATAACTATTGAAAACCTCCCATACTTCTGGAGACAAACCAGACACCTCTTTTCCTAGTTTTGCATTAAATTTTTTCAAAAAATAATGTACAAAGACCGGTAGATCACCATGCCTGTCCTTAAGTGACGGAATATGTAAAGAAAACTCGTTTAACCTATGATATAAGTCTTCTCTAAAGGCGCCCTTTTCTACCGCTGCTTTTAAATCTTCATTGGTGGCGGATAAAATTCTAACATCAACATCAATTTCCTTATTACTGCCTATTCTCTTTATCTTTCGTTCCTGCAAGGCACGTAACAATTGCATTTGATTTTCATAGGAAAGGTTACCCACCTCATCTAAAAAAAGTGTACCGCCATTGGCAGCTTCAAAACTTCCTACCTTATCTGATACCGCCCCTGTAAAACTACCTTTTACATGTCCAAAAAATTCACTTGAAGCCAGTTCTTTAGGAATGGCACCACAATCTAACGCTATAAAAGGTTGCCCTTTTCTCAAGCTTTTTTCATGAATAGATTTAGCCGTTACTTCTTTTCCCGTGCCACTTTCCCCTATTACCAATACGGACATATCCGTTGGTGCTACCAAAGAAATATATTCTTCTAATTTTTGTGTGGCATTACTCACCAAAATTAAATCTGCATTTTGGTCCGTTGCTGTTTTTCTTTCTGTATGATGTGTGTTATTTTCTTCTTCCTTAGTGTTATTAGTACGTGCCTCTTTTGATTTTATGGGCTTATCATGTAAAGCCCCATCAATAACTGCCAGCATTTGATCAGGCGTAAAAGGCTTGGAAATATAGTCATAAGCCCCCATTTTAATTGCCTTAACTGCAGATGCCACTTCTGCGTAACCTGTCATTACGATTACAGGTGTTTTTCCATTTAATGCCGATACCAAATCCAAACCATTATAATTAGGCAACCTTAGGTCCGTAATAACCAATTCAAAATCATGTTCCTTGATTTTCTTTTCCGCATCCGTTCCTGTATGGCTAACTGAAACCTCAAATTGGTTTCGGGTCAAAAACTGTTGAAGCATTTGAGCAAAAGAACTATCATCTTCAATAATTAGGATTCTGGCCATAGTTGTTTACGTATTCTAAAGTATCTACGTAAAAATACCATATGCCAGCTATTTGTATTTTAAAATTATCTTAAACATTTACCGCTAACCTCATTCATAAAAAAAGGTAAGAGTAGTATATAACCTACTCTTACCTGACCAAACCAACTTGTATAAACAAGTTACACTTAAAAATTTACATGTCTAGCCAATTACCATTCTCATCTGCATAAACCGTACCTTGGGTACCATCTTCTAACGAAAGAACCAATTTATACTGCTTTTCATCATTGGTATATGCCTTGTCTAGATTTGCTGATGGAAAATTTGTGGAAATAGCATCCATAACTGGTTGAGGAACTTGTGAAACCGAAATTTCAGTAAAGTCATTGGCTTTGACCATAATGGTATTTACCTCATTATGTACTATTCCACTTTCAGAAAATAGCGCATCTTGCGCATTCACCGTAAAACCTCCTAATGTTATTGCTCCTAATAAAAATAATGTCTTCATCTTGTTCTATTTAAATTAATATTCATTCTGTTATCTATACTTATGTAATAAGTATGCCACAACAATAAATACATAATAGACCCTTGATAATTAATTACTTAAGCTAAATATTCTCTTTTTCTACATGGGTAATAGTGTATCCTTACTATTAAGATGGGTAATTAGTACACATCATTATATTTGAAACAAAAAAAAGGAGTTGCAAATGCAACTCCTTAAAACCACCTATCAAACTTAACTTTTAAAATTTTAAATCAACTCCTTTATTAATTTTGCATCAAATCAAACAAGACTTAGTCAACCTTGGGGATTATTTTAAAATTCAATTAATAGTGGCACCTTCATAGTTAACGGTTAGTGTTTACGCGAAAGTGATTTTTTTCAATTTTTACTGTTCCCAACATATTTTTGAAATTATAGCTACTGTTAATAGCGTGATCGTTGTTGATATCGAAATAAAAATTATAGTGACCATTTGTTCATAATTCTGCTTCACTTATTTAGACACCACTTTTTTAAACAGGTCACATTTAAAATAAAAAAAACTGCAGATTGCAGTTTTTTTTGATCATTACGACCATGTATTTTTACTTTTTATTGATCCAATTACCATATTGGTCAATATAAACAGTTCTTCTTGTACCGCTTTTTAATACCATAATCAATTTAAACTCACCACTTTTATTTTTATAAGCAGCACCTAACTTGGAGGTTGGGTATTGTTTTAATATTTCTTCTATTACCGGAGGTGTTAATTCGCTGGATTTTATTTTTACATATTCATCTGCACAAATGATTTCGAGATTATTTTCTTTTAGGCTAGAAACATTCATTGCCGAAACATTGAACATTACACCTATAGCCATTAAAAAAAGTACCAAACTATTCTTCATTTTAAATATTTTAATCATTAAAAAATCTTTCTCTCTTTATCTACGATCCAAATGTAGGAATGGATTATAGTTTAATGTTTTTTTAATTTTTCCAAACAATAAAAGCTGCCTAAGCAGCTTTTACATAAACAACTAAATATTTGGGGGAATTTACATATTCAACCAATTTCCGTTTTCATCCGCATATAATTCTACCATTGTACCATCCTCATTTAATACTTCTAATTTATATGTGCTATTTTCATCAACATAGGCTTTATTAATCTCTGCTCCCGGATAATCCTCTTCCAATGCCTGTACAACTGGGGATGGAACTTCTGATACCGAGATCTCTTTAAAATCTTGCAACATAATCTCTTCCATGATACCATCATGAAATATAATTGGTGTTGCTGCTGTACCTATGGATATACTACCTATTGCCAACGCTGTGGCCAAAACTATTTTTTTCATCTGTATTGTTTTTTAATTAAACATTCTTACCATCTTACTTAGAAAAATGATGCCAAAACCAGCTAACCATACATTTGAGGTGTAACTATTTGTAAATTATACATTTACATAAATGCAACAAGTTGCTGGATATGGGTAAAACTGTATCCAAATAAAAAAGTGTGTAGAAACTACACACTTTTAAAACCTAATAAAATTAATTCGTTATACCTGGTGAGACTCTTTTAATAAATCTACTACGCTCTTAACGGGATTAAAGGTTACTAAAGGAACTTCAACAAAAATAGTGTTCCAAAAAGCCATTGCTCCGTTCCATAATCCAGGAAGCTCCAATGCCTTTAGTTCTTTCCCGTCTTTGGTCTTACCTGTAATAAAACCTTGTTTGTCATCTACAAATTTGAGCAAATCATACTTTTCGCCCTTATAGTTTCTAACACCGCAAACTAAATCTACGGGATTAAAATGAGTGGAATTTTTCATAATTCCCGCTTGCTCCTTGTTATCCATATTTATCTGGGCAGATTCAATAATCTGTAGGGAAACTTCACCATTGGCATTGACCACCCAAAAAGGACCACCACCGGGCTCTCCTTCATTTTTGACCATACCGGCAATTCGTATAGGCCTGTTAATTTTATTTCTTAAAATTGCCATTTTATCCTTATTGGATAACACCGCATATTCTTTATTGAACCTTACGTTCAGTTCATTTTTTAAGAAGGAACCTATTTCCTCAATAGCATTATTCGTTACTTCTCCTTCCTCTATTAATTTGGCATATTTAAAAGCTTTTTCCTGCAGCTTTAAGAGTGTTCCCGCTAAAACCTTTTTACTATCCGCCACTGCTTTGGCATCTTTCATAACGGCTACGTTATCTATATTTTTTATAAAGATGATATCGGCATCTTGGTCGTTTAGGTTTTGGATCAATGCACCATGGCCTCCCGGCCTAAAAAGTATGGTCCCATCTGGATTTCTAAAAGGATTGTTCTCCATATCTACGGCCAAAGTATCCGTAGAAGATTTTTGGAAAGAGTAATCTACATGGTATGTAACTCCCGTATCCGCTGAAACTTTAGGGCCGGATTCTTTAAACTCCTCTCCAAACATTTCTTTATGCTGCTCAGATATGGTGAAATGAAGTTTTGCTTTTCCATTAGAACCTGCATAAAGGGCTCCTTCTTTTAAATGCTCTTCAAAAGGAGTGGCCGTGGAATTACCATACTTATGAAATGGTAATAAACCTTTGGGATAAAAACCATAATTGAATGCATTCTCCCCTAAAAGTGCTGAAATAAACTTATACACTTTTTCTCCTTGAGAATCAAAAGAAGTTCCTATACTATCAATTACCTTTTCACAAAAAGGAAAACGTTCCAAGCCATCTGAAAACTTCTTTATATCCTTATCATTGGTTCTTTCCAAGTATGCATTTAGGCTTTCATTGTTTGGGTCATAGGTATTTAAAAAATTGAACAATGCCTTGAACATTCTAGAGGCTGCCCCGGAAGCAGGTACAAATTTTAAAACCTCTAAATCTTTTAACTTACTCTCATATAAGTTAATCAGCTCTTGTTCTTCAGATGGATTGAACTTTAAAATTCCATTCCCAATTACGGCCGCATTGCGAAGATTTACGAAGGGAATACCCTCCTTAAAGGTGTTAATCTGTTCTATAACCTTTTCTTTGGCAATACCCTTTTCTTTGATTTGTTTTTCGTCGTTCTCTGTTAACTGTATCATTTATCTAATAACTGATCTATGTGGTTAATGGCTTTTTCTAATCTGGTTTTTTTGTCACCCTTTAAGGTAATATAATTTTTACCATATTTATCCAAGGTTCCTTTAAAATAGGAAAACATTTCTTCGCGTTCATTTGGTTTATCCCTTAAATCATCTGCCTCCCAAGGAATATCAATATAGGTCAGCAAATACAGATCATAGGAATTCTGCAAAGCATATTTTTCCAGAACAGGGTCACAATCACCAATATAATACGCCTCCGAATATACTTTTGTTTCTAAAAGATCAGTGTCGCATATCAAAATATTAGTAGCTTTTTTGGTCAACTCGTTTTCAAGTCGCATTTGACCCTCCGCTATTGGCAAAAGATCATGCGGCTCACAGGTTTTACGTTCGTTGTTCCATTTGTCCTGTAGATATTCCCTAGCATATTCAGGAACCCATACCGTATGATAATGCCTGGCCAGTTGTTCTGACAATGTGGTCTTTCCTGTAGATTCAGGCCCAAAAAGCACCACCTTTAAGATATTGGATGGCTGCTGTTTATATTTTTCTTCCATGCACGATAACCATAAATGGCCAGTATTGTAAAAATTAGATACTGAAAACTAGTGAATGTAAATCCTTTATAAAAATATAATGGCACGGATATTATATCACCAATAATCCAATATATCCAATTTTCTACTTTCCTCTTGGCCATTAACCACATTCCAACAAAAAAGATTGCTGTTGTTACCGTATCTACATAGGCCGTCCAACTATTCCATTTATCAAAAACTTGATACACCACATACACGAACACAATGGTTGCCAAAAAAATTAAAATAGAAATACTATGCTCACGTTTTGTTACGGTCGTGATAGGGGTTACGCGTGTTTCGTCAATTTTTCTGGTCCATATATACCAACCATATAAACTCATTAGAAAGTAGTAAACATTAATAAGCATATCTCCCAACAACCCCCACTTCAATAATAAATAGACGAAAATTGATGTACTTATCAATCCGGTAGGGTATACCCAAATATTGTTTTTCTTTGAAAACCATACAGAAAGTAACCCAAAAAATACGGCAATAATCTCAAGTACTATATCCAAAGTATCATAGGTACTGTACTGCCCAAATAAATAATCAAAAATGGGGCTCATAGTCACTTCTATCCGATTTTACGATTTTCATGAACAACAGTCCCCGGTCCATAAAATTAAACGCCGTTTTTATCTCTTTGTTCAATACCTGCATGACTTCATCATAAGACCCATAAACCTGGGTGCTTAAGGGGTTTTCCAAAACAGTCAATCCAGATTGCCTTAATTGCTGAATAAATTGAATGATATGTTCCTCAAAATTGTCTTGTAAAGGTGAAAAAGTTAATTCTACTGAAATCTTCATAAGGTTTGATCAATTGCACGTATTAGTTATATTTCCTTTTTTGAGGCATGGACACAGGTAAAATCCTCAAATTCCAAAAAATTTATTTTATAAGAAGAATGAGTACCCTTGTACATAATTTCAGCGGTAGTGCTACCATCATCAAATAAAAAATCCTGAACATTTATATGTTGTAGAAAACTTAATCCACGTTCCCCATATATTTTATACAACGATTCCTTTGCGCCCCAGACTATAGTTAATTTTCTAATTACAGCTGCTGTATTTGCCAGCGTACGGTATTCCTGAAACGGTGTAAACTTATGGGCAATACGCAGAATTTTATCGCGCTGCATTTCTATATCAATACCTACTTCTACCTTACTGCTAATAATGATTCCCGTAAAATTATGGGAATGTGTTATAGAAATATATTTACCGTCCTTAAGATGGGGCTTACCAATTTGGTCATAGAACAAATCAAAATCTGTATACCCATAATTGGCCAATAAATGCCTTATACTTAAAAAAGCCCTTCTATGCAGCGAAGATTTCATACCATTGAACCTTTTCTGGCAATGGGGCGTAAGCGTAACATTATCCCATAATGTTTCCTCCGTTTCCTCTACCTTCCAAATAGCTAAAGAGGTGTCATCATCAATTGTTATTGTTTTGTAAAGCGGCATGGGATTCTTAGTGTTATTCGTACCTTTGCACGAATTAAAAATTGCTATCACAGATAAACGAAAGTATAAAATAATATAGATATGAGCACGAAAACTATTCCATATGTGCCTTATAAGGTTAAGGATATTACACTTGCCGACTGGGGAAGAAAAGAAATTGAATTGGCAGAAGCAGAAATGCCAGGTCTAATGGCCCTACGTGAAGAATATAAAGATGAGCAACCTTTAAAAGGTGCACGAATTGCCGGTTGTCTTCACATGACCATCCAAACTGCCGTTTTAATTGAAACCTTGACCGCTTTGGGTGCAGATGTTACTTGGAGCTCATGTAATATATTCTCTACCCAGGATCAGGCCGCCGCTGCCATTGCCGCTGCAGGTGTACCTGTTTATGCCTGGAAAGGTATGAACGAAGAGGAGTTTGACTGGTGTATAGAACAAACTTTATTCTTTGGCGAAGATAGAAAGCCGTTGAATATGATTTTGGACGATGGTGGTGATCTTACCAATATGGTGTTGGACAAGTATCCAGAATTGGCCAATGACGTTAAAGGACTTTCGGAAGAGACCACCACCGGTGTTCACCGTTTATATGAACGCGTAAAAAATGGCACCCTGCCAATGCCCGCTATCAACGTAAACGATTCTGTAACCAAATCTAAGTTTGATAACAAATACGGGTGTAGGGAAAGTGCTGTAGATGCTATTCGTAGAGCTACAGATACTATGCTTGCCGGTAAACGCGTTGTAGTTGCCGGTTACGGCGATGTAGGTAAGGGTACCGCTGCTTCTTTTAAAGGTGCCGGTTCTATTGTTACCGTTACCGAAATTGATCCTATTTGTGCATTACAGGCTTGTATGGACGGATTTGAAGTTAAAAAACTGGAAACGGTTATTGGTAATGCCGATATCGTAATTACTACTACAGGAAATAAAGATATTATTAGAGCTGAACATTTTGAAGCGCTTAAAGACAAAGCCATAGTTTGTAATATTGGTCACTTTGACAATGAAATTGACATGGCTTGGTTAAACAATAACCACGGAAGCACTAAAGATGAAATTAAGCCTCAAGTTGATAAATATACTGTAAACGGTAAGGATATTATCATTTTGGCAGAGGGTAGATTGGTAAACTTAGGTTGTGCCACTGGCCACCCAAGTTTTGTAATGAGTAATTCATTTACCAACCAAACTCTGGCGCAAATAGAACTTTGGAAGCATAGTGAAAACTACAAGAACGAAGTGTATATGCTACCTAAACATTTAGATGAAAAGGTTGCAAAACTTCACTTGTCTCGTTTGGGTGCAGAATTGACCGAGCTAAAGAAAGATCAAGCCGACTATATAGGTGTTACCGTAGAAGGACCTTTTAAGCCAGACTATTACAGATACTAAACAGTAGTTTTATAAATTAAAAAAGGTCCCGATAAAATCGGGACTTTTTTTTGTTTATGCCTAAATATGTTTAGTTGTTTTCAGCCAACATACCTTCAAGATAATAGCAATCTGTTTGTTCTTTAATCTGTGCCAAACCTTGTTCTTTAGAATCTAAAGGATTTATTTTCACCTCTTTTCCATTTGGCATGTAAACAATGTAAAAACCTTCTTCAAAAGAAGATAGTTTTATTATTTCTCCATTAGGTCTAATGGCATTCCAGGATTTTTCACTTGGCTTATATACCAAATCAATTTTCTTTCCTTTTTTAGGACCATCTACTACAGTTACCTGCATTCTGTTTTTAGTTGCGGTCATTTCAAAGGTATTCCCGTCTCTTTCTACCATTTGGGTCTCTGACTCACCTTCCTTCATAGCAATTGGGTTAGAACCGCTCCAAAATTCGATTACATTGAATATAATGGTATCTCCTAAAAAGAATAATCCGTAAACAGGAATAATATTTAAGCCCCAAAATACTAGGTTATTTACAAACTTACTATCAGAAACACCTTGGTTCCAATCCTTTAAATTATTAAAGGCGCTAAAAGAACCCAAGCAACTAGAGAATAATAATGTTCCGGCCATAGCCACACAGATAACTGACTTTTTCATGATTTTAATTATTTAGAATTAGTTATACAATATAAGTACTTACCATCAACTCCGTTCTCTGATACAAATTGATTTTTAACCCAATCGCAACAATCTAAAAACAATTATACAGATTTACATGCCTTGCTCCAGACCTTCGTTCCATTTTCTTACGAACTCCTCAGACCATGCATCCCAGCCAATGGTACTCAATGTCCAAATAGTAATACCAATGACTATGATATTTAAAATAATACCTACCATTGCTATAATCTTTCCTTTTTTTATAGCTGTATAGTTATCATATGCCTCGGGATTCATCTTATACACCTCTTCAGATTTAATCGCCAAAAAATAAGCCCCTATTGCGGGGATTATGCCAAATCCACCCAGACAACATATTATACAGCTAAGAATGGCCAGTACATAAATAAATGCGGAATTAGGTAGTTTTTTATTTTCCATAGGATGTTATAAATTTATATGTACCCCTAAAGTTATTCATTTATTTTAATCCATCTTAGTGTCAATTAGCAAGATATTTTCAAGATATACTTTTTAATAATCCCTTTTCTCTTATCATCATTTTTACGTACTTCGCTTAAAATATAGCATAATGGTACTATTTATTGATATGGACGAAGTTATTGCCGATACCTATGGCGCCCATATAGAAATCTACAATGCAGAATTTAAAGGTGAACTAACGACAGAATTATGCAAAGGTTCAGAGGTTTGGCATATGGTGCCAGAAGCACACCAAGATAGTGTTAGAAAACATGCCACTAGAAGAGGTTTTTTCAGGAATTTAAAACCCATAGCCGGAAGCCAAGAAATACTTGCACGATTAGCCGATAAACACGAGGTATACATAGCATCTGCCGCTATGCAATTTCCTAATTCATTAGAAGAAAAAAGTGAATGGCTAGACGAACACTTTCCTTTTATACCTTGGCAAAATCGCATTCTTTGTGGACATAAGCATATTCTTAAGGGCGATGTATTAATAGACGATAGAAGCTTTAATCTTGAAAAATTCAATGGTAGGGCCATTCAATTTACCTCTCCGCATAATATAAATACCCAAGGTTTTGAACGGGTAAACTCATGGTTTGAAGTTGGACAAAAACTACTATAACCATTACAGATTACCACGGTTACAGATATGCCTTAAATATAGGCAACTTAAATCCCCTATATTCCTATATCCTATTATTAATAAAAAAAAGCGGCCCTTTATAAGGCCGCTGTTCTATATTGTATTTACTACATTACCTGCTCTAGGTCTATAAAACCTGAACCTTATATTATTTTTTAAACAGGTCATATTTTAGGCCAATAGTAAATCGTTGACCATAAAATTCTATTTGTTGTGTACGCTCCTTAACTCCTTGAAAATAACGTAAAGGCTGGTTGGTTACATTATTTAAATCTGCATAAACACTTAGATTGCCATTAATTTTATAGGATGCATTCAAATCTACAAATAGCTGAGTATCATAATGTCTATCTTCAAAACTATTACCACCTATTTCATCTATATAACTATCCGAAAAATTCGCAGATAACCTTGCACTGAATTTTTTATCTGCGTAAGCCAATGAACCATTGAACATATTGGGAGAGGTATTTGGCAAATCTAAATCATTACGCTCATCCCCATCCTCATTTCTAATTCCGTCTGCTGAAGACGTTAAATAGGTGTAATTTAAATAAAGGCTAAAATTTCTTGCGAATCCTGGAAGAAAATCCAATTGACGTTGAAAAGCCAATTCCATTCCAAATATGGTAGCGCTATCCCCGTTCAATGGCTGAAAAACATCATACCCTTCCGTTCCTGCACCTAAACTATCATCTGGTGCCTCATAAATAAAAGTATAGATGAAGTCGTCCAAGTTTTTGTAAAATAGGCCACCAGAAAGTAAGCCAACACTTTGGAAATAGTGCTCTGCCATAACATCAAAATTCATGGATGTAGTAGGATTTAAGTCTGCATTACCCAACACCAGTTCATTATCCTCATTGATTACCTCTGCCCTAGGTATCAAATCTTGATAATTGGGTCTTGCCAAGGTATTGGTCCAAGCAAAACGTAGAATAGTGTTGTTGGTAAGGTTATATTTAAAGTGAACACCTGGTAATATATTTGAATATGAGTTTTCACCATTTACCTCTTCTACAAGTATTTCTTCCTCAATACCCGCATCTTCATCCTCTTCTATATAGACAACCCTATTCCCCTTAGACTCTAAATTGGTGTTTTCTATACGCAAACCGGCCAATACACTAAATTTTTCGCTAAGTTTTTGGTTGAACATTACATAACCCGCAAAAACATCTTCTTTTACTTCAAAATTAGAGGGAGCAAACTCATCTACTACCAACTCGCCATTAGATGGAATCAAATTTAAAGCTGCCAACCAATCTTCACTTGCAAATGAACCAATTTGATATTGACTACCGGCTAAAAAATCTGGGTCGTTATAATTTTTTACCGGTACATCTGCCAAAGTAGGAAAGTCATCCTCTAAATCAAATTCATAAAAATCATTATCCCTTAACTTGGATTTAAACCTGCCCCTTGCACCAAATTTGAACGTACCGTCTCCTTGACCAAAAATATCAAGTGGCAGTTCAAAATTTACGAATACGTTGACATCTTCCTCCTCAGTATATTGGTTTTCCTCGGTTACCTCACTATACTCAAAGTTTTCCAAAGCAGCATCCTCAATATTTGCCACTGAATATCTTGGGTACTTGGAGTTCAGCACATCATTGTTAATGATATATTCAGTTTCAAATTCTGCATAACGCTCATTTAATCGCTCCTCACTAGCTTTGGCGTAAGAGGTCATCCAGTCTACTTTTAAGTTGCCCCAAAGATGGTTACCGCCCAAACTGTAATTCTGCATTCTTTGGTCCTCCAATCTTCGGTTTTTATTCCTTTTACTGTCAATACCTCCTTTAGATTGTCTTTTGACCGCCGCGGGAAAACGTGTAGGCACTCCGTCCGTTATGGTAAAATCTCCTGCTTCAATATCCTCAGCATCCAAGATTTCATGCTCCAAACGAAAACGGTTTTCCCTATCATCTCGCCAGTTGTACATGGTCTTTAAAAACACGGTATTATTAACGTCAAACTTATAATCCAAATTTGCGGAAAAACTTCTTCTTATACGTTGAACCAAATATTCCCTTTGCTCATAAACGTTTACATAAGGGTCAACAGGAACCTCTTCCAACACAGCTTCCCCCTCTTCGTCTTCTACCCCTGTATTATACTCAAATTCGTCTGTCCATTCTGCCTCTACATTATCGGACCCAAAATCATTATCATTACCAGAAACGGCAATCATCCAACCAAACTTATCGTCATTGCTACGATTTCCCACAAGAACGGAACCATTAAAAATAGGTTTATCCGTAATAAAATTTATTCCGGACCCCAGTGTTGCAGAAAGTCTAAACCCCTGGGGCGATGTTCTTGTGATCAAGTTTACAGAACCACCTAGGGCATCTGCGTCCATATCTGGTGTAACGGCCTTACTAACTTCAATGGATTGTATCATGTCTGCCGGAATTAAATCCATCTGTACATTTCTATTATCCCCTTCTGCAGAAGGCACCCTACTTCCATTTAAGGTAACAGAGTTTAATTGTGGCGATAGACCACGTACAATAACATTTCTAGCCTCTCCCTGATCTACCTGCATTGTAATACCCGGTATTCTTTTAACGGCATCCCCAATATTGGAATCTGGAAACTTACCGATCTGATCTGTAGAAACTACATTGGTAATATTTAGATTGGTACGTTGGGTGTTCAATGCTTTTGACTGCCCGCTTAAACCATAAGCCGTAACCTCAACCCCATCTAGCTCCATGGTTTTGGGTTCAATAGTAAAATTAATACTAACAGTAGTATTATCTTCAACCGTTATTTCCTTGTAAAGGTCCTCGTAACCTAAATAAGAGATTTCTATGGTGTATGTTCCAACAGGTACATCTACCATAGCGAACTTCCCATCAAAATCGGTAATGGCTCCTTTTGAGAGCGAAGTAATAATTGCATTTGCCCCGGGCAAATAAAGGCCATTTTCATCGGTTACGGTACCCTGAATATTGCCTGATTGTGCCATAGCGATCATTGGCACTAGTAATACTAAATAAAAAAATAATGCATTCTTCATTTTCTAAGTGGTTGTTATTTGGCCACAAAGAAATTAAAGTGAAAACAAAACAATGTTGTGTAAACCTTAAGGATATTTTAAGCTTGCTCTAAATTATAAGCTTATTTACTATTACTTAACCTTGGCCTAACAAAAAAGCCCTCTTCAGAAATGAAGAGGGCTTTTTATATTTTAAATGCTAATGATTACGCATCAAAAGGCTCAATGGAAACAAAAGATTTTCCACCTGCTTTTTTCGTAAACTTCACCAAACCGTCTACACGTGCGTGTAATGTGTGGTCTTTTCCTGCGTAAACATTTTCACCAGGATTGTGTTTTGTTCCTCGCTGTCTTACGATAATGTTTCCAGCAATTGCAGCTTGACCACCAAAAATCTTAACTCCTAATCGTTTCGATTCTGATTCTCTACCGTTTTTTGAACTACCTACACCTTTCTTATGTGCCATTGTCTAAGGTTTTAAATATTATACTTAATGGTACGCTTATTTAGCTACACCACCATCTAATTCATCTTGCCATTTTTGTAACTCGTCCCATTTACCATCTGCAGCTAATTGTGCTTGCTTTGGCCAAGTATCGGTTACATGGTTTCCACGAACGTCAGCAATGATTTCAGAAATCTTGGCTGCGTCAGTTTTCGCCAACTCTGCAAATGTTGAAATACCTGCAGCGTTTAAGGTCTCAGCTATCTTTGGTCCAATACCTTCAATCTTTTTTAAATCATCACCTTTGCTAGAAGCTTTTTTTGCTTTTGGCTTAGATGCTACAGAAACTTCAACCGGTGCCGCTTTACCATCTGCCTTTTTTGCTTTTGGCGCTGCCGCTTTCTTAGTTTCAGTTTTCTTAGCTCCTTTAGAAATAATAGACTCGATAACAACCTCAGTAAGAGATTGACGATGTCCATTTTTCTTTTTGTAACCTTTACGTCTCTTCTTATGAAAAACGATTACCTTATCTCCTCTAAGGTGTTTAACGACTTTAGCCTCTACTGCGGCTCCGTCTATAGCCGGGGCGCCAACTGTAACATTCGATCCATCTGCCAAAAGAAGAACATTGTCAAAAGTAACCTTTTTACCTTCTTCTGCCTGCAAACGGTGAACGTACACTTTTTGGTCTTTTGCAACTTTAAATTGCTGCCCTGCCATCTCTACAATTGCGTACATATTATTAAATGTAAAAATTAAACCTGATGGATTTTTTCCATAGGCGGGTGCAAATATACTTCTTAATCGTGAATTTACAAGTGTTTTTTATGAATTTTGCACCTGTTTTAACTTTGTAGTGTTCGAAGCCTTAAATAGTTGCATATAGGCCAAGGTCAAGACCAAGCTTGTAGTAAAGCCCATTACCGCTACAACAAGAAATACAATAGCCTCAAAACTACGATAGTTGTTTGCCCATTTTGTAGATAATTCTTCTAGAAAACCGGGTTGTAACTCTGTAGAATATAGCGCAAAAAACAATGTAAAGATCAAGGTTGCCACTCCACCGGTTACCAGACCGGCAACAAAACCTTCCCCATATGTAAATTGCTCGCCCTTTTGGACTTTATAAAATTTTATGGCCTCATATATGGCAAAACCTGTAATAACCACATTAAACAAGCTATAAAAAACATTGACGTGAAGGTCCAAAAGAGACAATATTAGAAAGTAAGCTATTAGGCAACCACTTGCCGCAACTCCAAACCTAATGGGTAACGCATAATTTTTCATACCTTAAAACTTTGATTATTATACATTTAAGATAAGAAATAATCTTTATATTTTTAAGAATTCAATGTTAAAGAAAAAACATTAATAGAAATTTACTTACAATTCTGTATTTTTAGTGTAACACATGAAACCATTTATCTACTAAATATATATAACCCTTTA
Source organism: Maribacter sp. LLG6340-A2 (assembly GCF_045057105.1). GTDB lineage: Bacteria > Bacteroidota > Bacteroidia > Flavobacteriales > Flavobacteriaceae > Maribacter. The sequence goes on from NZ_CP159332.1 coordinate 1,459,800, forward strand.
CTAAACACTAATTAAATGAAAAAACTACTACTCCGGTCTTCGGCCATTTTCCTATGTGGAATTTCAACTTTTGCGCAAGAGGTAAATTTTGAGGAATACGACCTTGACAACGGCCTGCATGTAATTTTACATCAAGACAAAACAACGCCTATTGTAACAACATCTGTCATGTACCATGTGGGCGGTAAAGATAGAACAGAAGGCAGAACAGGTTTTGCCCACCTATTTGAACATCTGCTCTTTGAAGGAACCAAAAATGTGGAGAAAGGCAAATGGTTTGAAATTGTTTCATCTAACGGTGGCGCAAATAACGCCAATACCACCCAGGACCGAACTTACTACTATGAAGTTTTTCCTTCTAACAATTTAAAATTAGGGCTATGGTTAGAATCTGAACGTATGCTTCACCCTATTATTGAACAAAGTGGTATCGATACCCAGAAAGAGGTGGTGAAAGAAGAAAAAAGGCTTCGGTATGACAATTCTCCATACGGTCAGTTCCTACCGGTATTGGGCAAAAATCTTTTTAATGTGCACCCTTATAAGGATCCAAATATTGGATACATGAAAGACTTGGACGCCGCTACCTTGGACGACGTTATTGCCTATAACCAAAAATATTATGTGCCAAACAATGCAGTTCTTGTAGTTGCAGGCGATATAGACCTTACTGAAACCAAGAAACTGGTCAAGGACTATTTTGAGCCCATACCAAAAGGAAATTCCATTACCCGTAATTATCCAAAAGAAACACCTATTACGGAAGAGAAAAAAGCAACTTTTCACGATCCTAATATTCAAATACCTGCCGCCATGGTGGCGTATAGAACCCCGGGCTTTACAGAAAGGGATGCCTATGTCCTAGATGTCATTTCTACCTATTTAAGTGATGGGCCATCGTCCAAATTATATAAAAAAATGGTTGATGACCAAAAACAAGCCTTACAGGTTGGAGCTTTCAATATTTCTCAAGAAGACTATGGCATGTATGTAGTTTTTGGATTGCCCGTAGGCGAAACCACATTAGAGGTTCTTTATACGGAAATGGAAGAAGAAATAGAAAAGGTAAGGTCAACTTTGATTTCTGAAAAAGACTATCAAAAGATTCAAAATAAATTTGAAAACCAATTTGTCAACTCCAATTCAAGTGTTGAGGGTATTGCCAATTCTTTGGCAAGATATTATCTGTTATATGGAGACACCTCTTTGATCAACAAGGAAATTGAAATTTACAGATCAATTACCAGAGAAGAGATAAAAGATGTTGCCAGCAAATATTTAAATAACAACCAAAGACTTTTATTAGAATATCTACCAGAGGAAAACCCTGCAAACTAACACGATGATGAAAAGACTATATATATTATTTGCGGCATTTTTAACGATAATGGCCGCTCAAGCACAAGTAGACCGTACTGTAATGCCAAAAGCTGGTCCGGCACCGGAAATCAATTTAAAGACCCCTACAAGTTTTAACTTGAACAACGGATTAAAAGTTATGGTGGTAGAAAACCATAAATTACCAAGAGTAAGTATTCAACTCACTATAGACAATCCGCCTATTCTGGAAGGGGACAAGGCCGGTGTAAGTAGCCTTACCGGTAGCCTTCTTGGAAATGGATCCACCAATATTTCAAAAGATGAATTTAACGAAGAAATAGATTTTTTGGGCGCCCGTCTTAATTTTGGGTCCCAAGGTGCATATGCCAGTTCTCTTTCCAAATATTTTCCACGTATGATGGAACTCATGGCCGATGCCGCCATTCATCCTAATTTTACACAAGAGGAATTTGAAAAAGAAAAAAACATACTCATTACAGGTTTAAAGACCGAAGAGAAAGATGTGTCTGCAATTGCCAGCAGAGTACAATTGGCATTGGCCTACGGAAAGGACCATCCTTACGGGGAAATAACATCAGAAGAAACGGTTAATAATATTTCCTTGACAGATGTTGAAGCTTTTTATAGGGATTATTTTGTGCCTGCCAATGCGTACTTGATTATTGTTGGTGATGTTACTTTAGAACAAGTAAAACAATTGACCGAAGATTACTTTACCCCTTGGACCAAAGCGGTACCCCCTTCTTTTTCATATTCTCAGCCAATTAACGTTCCTAATACACAAATTAATTTTGTTGACTTGCCAAATGCAGTACAGTCAGAGATTACGGTTCAGAATATTGTAAACCTTAAAATGAAGGACAGTGATTATTTAGCCGCCCTAGTGGCAAACCAAATTCTAGGTGGCGGCCCAGATGGTCGTTTATTCCTTAATTTAAGAGAGGATAAAGGTTTCACCTATGGCTCATCATCTGCCATTAGAAACAATAAATTTGTGCCAACCCGGTTTACGGCAGGAGCAAGTGTTAGAAATATGGTTACCGACAGTGCTATTGTGGAATTGTTGAAAGAGATTAAACGAATAACGGTAGAACCTGTTAGCGAAAAGGAACTTAAAAACACAAAAGCCAAATACGCCGGCAGATTTGTTCTTGCACTAGAAGACCCACAAACAGTGGCCCAATATGCCCTGAATATAGAAACCGAGGACCTACCCCAAGATTTTTATAAAACCTATTTAGAAAGACTGGACAAAATAAGTATTGAAGAGGTGCAAAAAGCCGCGCAAAAATTCTTTAATGTTGATAATGCCAGAATTGTGGTAGCAGGCAAGGGAAGTGAAATACTTTCCAGTTTGGAACAAATAGATATTAATGGAAAAAAATTACCTGTATTGCATTACACAAAGAATGCAGATCGTACAGAAGCCCCTAATTACGAAAGCTCAATTCCTGAAAACCTAACGGTAAACGATGTTATCAACTCTTACATTAGCGCTATAGGGGGTAAAAACAAATTAGAGGATGTAGATACGTTCTCAATGATCGCCGCTGCCGAAATGCAGGGCATGCAATTAGACCTTGAAATTAAAAAAACGGCTACCAAACAGTTTATGCAAGACGTAAAAATGATGGGTAATTCTGTAAGCAAACAAGTATTGAACGGTGACACAGGCTATATGATCAACCAAGGTCAACGTATGGAACTTTCTGGTGACGAACTTCTAAAAATAAAAGCGGAATCTGCCCCGTTCGTAGAATTGGGATACTTGAATAATACAGATATTTCTTTGGAAGGCTCAGAAATGGTCGGCGATAGAAATACATATAAAGTAAAAGTTTCCGATGACAAAACCGTTTTCTATGATGCAGAAACAGGCCTAAAACTACAAGAAGTAAATATTGCGGAAATGCAGGGTCAACAAATACAGTCTACCTTCACTTATGAAGATTATAAGGAAGTGAACGGTATTTTAATTCCTTTTAAACTTACACAGACCATGGGTCCGCAATCTTTTGAATTTATAGTATCGGAGATTAAAATAAATGAAGGTGTTTCCCCATCAGATTTTGAATAACACAAAAATATACTTACTAAAAAAACCCGCTTAAAAGCGGGTTTTTTATTTTTAATAACTTGCTTTTATCTAGCCTATTTTTCTAATTCTTGCCTCACCAAAAATTAACCCTTTATCCACATCTGGGTTACCGGTATAATTAACATTGGTTTCTCCATAGCACGTTACTTTTAACCTATCTACAACATTGACCCTAAAATTACTTTCTCCATAAGCGGTAATTTTAGTTTCATCTGCAACCATACTTTCCGTATTTACCTCACTTTCACCGTATGCCCTAAAGACTTGGCGAGAAACCTTACCACCTCCCATTTCCAAATAACTGCTTCCATAAATTGCAACGGTAAGCTCATCTATAGACACTTCATTAAAATATACTTTTGCCTCTCCGTACAATGACATCTTAAAATCATCTGCACTAAAAAGATTTTTGCACCTTACGATTTCCTCTCCCCTTACAGATAAATTTTCCAATTTTCTATAAGTTACCGTAATAGTTGCCATAGTACCATGGTACAAAGGTTTACTACCACGCCATTTATCGGTTGAAATACGTTCTGACTTTGTAACTACTTTTGCCCCATCTAAATACAATCGCAAAGTTCTACCTTCCACTTCTACATTTATTTTTTCTAAAGGAACTTTTGCATTGTCAATGACCACATTCTCCTCCTCACCCTCAATAAGGTTTAACTCTATATGCGGACTAACAATTAATTTATCAAAAGACTTTACTTTAAATTGTTTTTCTTGTGCCTGAATAGTATTTACCAAAAAAGTAATCGTTAAGGCTACAAATAATATTTTTTTCATGATTTCCGTTTTATTGATTAGTTCTATTCAAAGACAACACTAAGGTAATAATGTTACAGTTTACTTGGTTCTTTTTGCCCGCCTACCCCTTTTTTCTATTGACCAACCAAACACCGAACAAGATAATGCATCCACCAAAAATTTGAAGAAAGCTTATTTTTTCCCCATCTAACAAGCCCCATAATACCGCCACCAAAGGTATTAAATAGGTGACCGAAGCAGCAAAAACTGGACTTGACAATTGAATGAGTTTATTGAACATTATGTTGGCCAATGCCGTTCCCAACAATGCCAAAACCAATACGTACCAAACCGCATTATGCATGGCTTTATTATCAATAAATGTTACTAGTATATTAGAATATAAAAGCAAAACCAAGGCAGGAAAAAATGCCACACCAAAACTTGCAGTAGTTACTTGCAACGAACTTAAATGACCTAAATGTTTTTTTATAATATTGATGTTAAACGCATAACCCAAAGCAGAGGCTATAATAAAAAATGAATACCAATAATTTTGGCCTGGATTAAACTCCATCCCCGCCATAATCAACATCACAGTACCTAAAAGCCCAATTAAGACCCCTACTATCTGCCTTTGTTTAAGGGCTAGACCAAAAAGGGCTACCCCAACCAAAGTCGTAAATAATGGAGCCACCGAATTTAGGATTGAAGTAACACAACTACTAATTTGCATTTGCGCAATTGCAAAGAAAAACGGTGGAAAAAAAGAACTGCAGAGCCCTGCTATGCCAATAAATTTCCAATCCTGGATAGTTAACGACTTTAACGATCTAATCCCCAAAACAAAAAGTAGAAGTGATGCAAATACAATACGCAATCCGCCTACTTGAAGGGCCGTAAACCCCAACAATGATTTTTTAATCAAAATAAAAGAAGAACCCCACACCAATGCAAGTACAAATAGGTACAACCATTTTTTATCAATATTTTTCAATAGTATTATTTATGACAAAAGTGAGATTTTTTGCCCATAAATTATTACCCTAGCTTTTATTTATCTGAAAAGGTAATGCATTTTACATATTTGGTATCTTTACACCATGATGCAATTCCAGAAAAAAATTGTTAGCAATAGATTGAATATGAAGAATAAAATAGGAATGCTATTCTTATTGTTTTTTGTCATTTCTTTTAGATTTTCTTTTGCTCAAGAAACCACACTTACAAATGCAGTGCCAGACAACATAGAAATGACTCATGCCACTATTGAAATAGCCGGCATGGCCTGCCAAGAGGGTTGCGCAAATAAAATTGCTTCTAACCTAACCGAGGCGAAAGGAGTATTTTCCGCAAAAATTAGCTTTGACCATAAACTTGGAAATGTAATATTTGATCCCAAGATCATTAGCGCGGAAGAGGTTAAACACATCATTGTTAACACCAAGGTCAAGGATTACGTTTACACAATTAAATCAATTCATTTCAACAAAGAATAAATACATGAGAAACTTACTTATAATATTGGCAATATCAGGAACACTTAGCATGATATCCTGTAAAGAAGAAAAGAAAACCGAAGTGAGCGAACCTTCAAAAATGGAGCATGTAATGAAAATACATGATGAGGTTATGCCAAAAATGGGAACTTTAGGAAAGTTGGTAGGTCAATTAAAGCCATTGGCCGACTCTCTTGGCGCAGCTTCTCCTGAAGCTAAAGCTATGAAAGATTTACAGGATGCCAATAAAGCTATGATGGATTGGATGCAAGGTTTTGGTAACCGTTTTGATTCTGAAGAAATCATGAATGGCAAAGCACTTACCAATGAAAAAAAGAAATGGCTGTTAGAAGAGGAAGAAAAAGTTTTACAGGTAAAGACGGATATCAATACTAGTATTAAAAAAGCCCAGGAGCTTTTAAGCCAACATTAAATATTAAAATTGTAACCACCATTGTTCCAATTGGGGCAAGGGCTCTTCTAGATAAATTGGCTGTCCTATTTTTGGTGCTATCATATCTACCCCTAATTCCTTGGCCTTTACCGACACCCTTTCAACAGGCTCTGTCCATGGATGCATTGCCAATTTAAATGCTCCCCAATGTATAGGCATCATTCGTTCTGCCCTTACGTCTATACTAGCTTGGGCGGTTTCCTCTGGCATCATATGTATTTCTTTCCAAAGTTCGTTATATTGCCCACACTCCATCATTGCAAAAGAAAAAGGTCCATACTTGTTTCCTATTTCCTTAAAATGAGGGCCATAACCACTATCACCACTAAAGAATATCTTTTCGTACCCAACATTAATTATCCAAGAACTCCATAACGTATTTCCTTTATCGGCAAAACCCCTACCTGAAAAATGCTGGGCAGGTGTACATATAAATTCAACATCCATAAATTTTGTCGTTTTCCACCAATCCAGTTCAACAATAATATTTGATGAAACACCCCATGCCGTTAGATGTGCACCTAATCCTAGAGGTACTATAAACTTGTCCACTTTATTTTTCAATAATAAAACCGAGCCATAATCCAAATGATCATAATGGTCATGAGAAAACACCACAGCATCAATTTTTGGCAATTGTTCTATCTCTATGGGTAATTTTTTACTGAACCTTGACGTACCCAACATTGTATTTGGCGCAGGTACTTCCCCGAACATGGGGTCTATTAATATATTTTTGGAGGAACTTTGTAATAGAAATGTTGAGTGCCCAAACCAAATTAATCGTGTTGGCCCATTATAATCTGCAATAGCCAAAGAGTCTAGATGTTCTACGGCAATATTATTTTGCGGTATGGTGTTGGGGCTTGGAAAAAAATACCCTTTTAACGACTTGAACATATCACCAAATCCCAAATTGGTATCTGCCCCGTTAACATTTACGAACTTACCATCTTTATAATTTGGCGAAGAAACAAAACGTTCCTTTTGTTCTTTACTCAATTTACCTCCAAACTGTGGACTAACGGTAACAAACAATAAAACACTTAAAACCAAAAGGCCCAAGACCACTAAGATTACCAAAGCCATTTTTTTAATTAATTTTCTAAGTTTAACCATATATTCCAATGAAGGTAATTACCATCAAAATGGTAATTTGCTTAAATCAACATTTCCACCTGATACTATTATACCAACTTTTTTATCTCGAAAATCATGGAGATTCTTTCTTGAAAAAGTAATAGCCGCAGCTACGGCCACAGCACTAGAGGGTTCAATTACAATCTTCATACGTTCCCAGATTAATTGCATGGCCATTATTATTTCCTCCTCATCTACCCTAACAATGCTATCTACGTACTGTTGAATAATTGGAAAATTAATATTTCCTAAGGTTGTTTTTAGTCCGTCTGCAATGGTATTTACAGAAGTATTTCCTTCTATTTTACCGCTTTTTAGTGAACGGTAGGCGTCATCCGCTTCAAAGGGTTCACCGCCCAATACTGTGCAATTAGACCCAAAATATTTAGCGGCCAAAGAGGAACCGGCTATTAGTCCGCCTCCACCTACAGGACAGAACAAGTAATCTAAAGAGGGTTGCTCATTAAACAATTCTATTGCAGCTGTACCTTGGCCAATGATGACATTCTCATCATTGGAAGGGTGTATGAACGTTGCCCCGGTCCTTGCGGCAATTTCATTTGCCATTTGCTGCCTAGCTTCAACCGTAGGATCACATTCATGTATTGTTCCACCATACTCCCTTACCCCAATTTTTTTAACTTCTGGTGCCGTATTGGGCATAACAATATGGGCATGAATACCTATACTTTGTGCGGCCAACGATAATGCCTGTGCAAAATTACCCGAAGAGTGGGTAACTACGCCATGTTTCTTTTGTTCTTCAGTTAATTGCAGTATAGCATTGGTGGCTCCCCTTATCTTATAGGCACCAGCACGTTGAAAATTTTCACATTTAAAAAACAAATTGGCCTTTAATTTCTTGTTGACCAAACGTGATGTGAGAACCGGAGTATTATGTATATAAGGCTTAATTCGCGTATGACAATCCAATAATTGATTTGATGTCACCATTTGCTTTGTATTAATGTTTCCACTCTAATGTTTCTATGACACCTCTAATATCATTTTGTAAGTAGGCCGCTGCAGGCAAGATAGAATCATAATTTGGTTTCGTATAAAAATATACCGAACCCGTAAGAAAGTGAGACGTGCTGTCCGTTACAAAAAACTGCGATTGTGAAGCTGCATTACCTTGCACTTCAAATAAAGCGCCATATACCTTTTTATCTGGGTTTATATAAGGTTGCTCTACAATATTATCTGCCTTTGCCGCATGTTCATAACTTAAGCGTTTAGAATCATGGATCAATTTATTCAGATTTCCATCAATCTTCATATAACTGAGGAATATTGCTCCTTTCATTTCAGGATAGGAAATCGTAAATGCCTTATCATCGTTAAGTTCCGCAACTGCCAATTCGTTATATTTAAAACTAAAATTCTCCGTTTCCAGTTCTGCTAGCTTTCCTTGCGGATATTCTAAACGCATTTTAGCTTTAGGTTTTGGTATAGGATCATCTTGACAACTGGCCACGAACAATAATGATACTATAAAACCTATTAAAACACTATTCTTCATTAGGTAAGGTTACTTTTATCTGCTTTAGTCTTTTTTTATCCATGGCTTCCACCACAAACGTGTAGCCTTCAAAATAATTTTTTTCTCCACGTTTGGGAAAACTACCAGCTTTTTCCAGAACAAAGCCGGCAAGGGTCTCAGATTCTCCTTTGTTCTCTTCAAAAATCTCGGTATCCTCTAAACGGATGACACGGTAAAAATCCTTTAATGGGGTTTTACCTTCAAATACGTAATTATAATCATCTAATTTGGAGTAAATTAAATCCTCATCATCAAATTCATCACTAATATCACCAACAATCTCCTCTATAATATCCTCTAACGTCACTAAGCCAGATGTACCGCCATACTCATCTACCACAATGGCCAAATGATTCTTCTTTTCCTGAAATTCTGACAAAAGATCATCCAGTTTTTTATTTTCAGGAACAAAGTATGGCTCCCTTATCAAGGTCATCCAATTAAATGTTTTTCTATCTAGATACGGTAATAGGTCCTTAACATATAACACCCCTTTAACCGTATCTATATTTTCGCCAAAAACAGGTATTCTAGAATATCCGTTCTTTTTAATTTCACCTAAAACCTCAGGGAATTTCATTTGTTCATTTAGGGCGAATATATCTATGCGGGGCCGCATAACCTGTTTGGTATCTGTGTTCCCAAAAGTTACAATACCTTCTAAAATCTTTTTTTCTTCTTTGGTGGTATCGCCCTGAGAGGTTAGGTCCAATGCCTGTGACAGATGATCCACACTTAAATTGGATTTCTGTTTCCCCAACTTATTGTATAAAAAAAGTGTTCCCGAACGCATTGGTAAACTTAAAGGGGAAAAGAGAAAATCCAATATCCTTAATGGAAATGCCATAAAATGGGAAAAGCTCATTCTATTTCTATTGGCATAGACTTTAGGTAAAATTTCCCCGAACATTAAGATGAGAAATGTAGCCACCACAACTTCCAAAAGAAAACGGGCAGAAACAATACCAAACCATACTTTGGTGACATCTGCAAACAAGGTATCTCCTATGATACTGAATAAGAGAACTACACCAATATTAATGGCATTGTTGGCTATTAAAATAGTGGCCAATAGTTTTTTTGGCCGCTCTAGAAGTTTTATTAGAATTGAGCCCTTTGCGGTTTTCTTATCCTGTAATTCCTTTATCTCTGTAGTGGAAAGACCAAACAAGGCCACCTCTGCACCAGAAATAAGTGCAGAACAGATAAGCAGTATACATAGCACAACTATATTTATCGCAAATACACCACTTACAACAAAAGTTATCATTGTTAACGGTAAGGGGTCTGGGTCCAATAGTTATAATTTAAAATTAATTAGAATGGTAAATCATCATCTGCCTCTTGATTTAAAGGCGCAGGGGATTTGGGCGGGGTCCTATTCTCCGTATTTGTCTTTTGCGGACTAGGAGCAGAATTGCCACTGCCCTGCATACTTTCTTTCTTAGTGGTCAAAAATGTAAATTCCTGTACATGAACTTCCGTAGAATATCTTGTATTCCCATCTTCTCCCTGCCACTGACGATTTTTTAGTCTGCCTTCCACATACACCTTATCTCCCTTACTTAAATACTTTTCGCATATTTCCGCAGCCTTGTTTCTTACTACGCAATTGTGCCAATCTGTATTGGTTACACGCTCACCAGTAGATTTATTGGTATACGTTTCATTTGTGGCTATAGGAAACCTACCTATACTTCCTCCGCCTTCAAAATAATGCATTTTAACTTCATCGCCTAAATGCCCTATCAACATTACCTTATTTAATGTACCACTCATAGTATAAAAGTATAAAAATCAAAAGTACTAAAATTTAAATGCTTTTATAAAATCTGCAATTAAAACTGGTACAGGAAATTCAGATACTTTTTCAACGGAAATTTTATTGTCAAAATCTGTATTTACCTCAACAATCCAGAATTTGGTATATAATTGCTGATGAGATAATTTATGTACTATATCTATATCATTATATATATGTATATCATTTATAAACAAATCGCCAAAAACATCCTTACTCTTTTTAGCGATATCATCTATTTCCAATGATGATTTGGACTCTATTAATGGGAACTCCCATAAATTTTGCCATATCCCTTTGGCATTTCTTTTATGAAGACTTGTAAAAATTGCTCCGTTCTTATCCTTATATATAGGTACCATATAATTAAAATACCTTTTACGTACTTTTCCTTTCTTTATCTTAGCCGGCAATTGGTCTACCCGTCCTTTCTCCAAGGCCACACAACTCTCATTTAAAGGACAATCTAGGCATAACGGTTTTTTAGGGGAGCATTGTATGGCCCCAAACTCCATGATGGCTTGGTTGTAATCCCTAATATGATCAACATCCATAACTTTTTGGGCCAATGTTTTAAAGTATTTTACCCCCTTACTACCATTAATAGGAATATCTATACCAAAATAACGGGCCAACACCCTATACACGTTACCGTCTACCACTGCTTGTGGCTCATTATAGCAAATGGAAGAAATTGCACTGGCGGTGTAATCACCCACACCTTTTAATTTTAATAGCTCTTTATAGTTATCTGGAAATGTAGAATTATAGTCTTCAACAATTATTTTTGCGGTAGCATGCAAATTTCTCGCCCTGGAATAATAACCTAGTCCCTGCCATAGTTTTAAAACCTCTTCTTCCTTGGCCATGGCCATATCATTTACCGTTGGAAACGCTTCTAAAAATCTTAAATAGTACGGTGTACCCTGGGCTACGCGGGTTTGTTGCAAGATAATTTCCGAAAGCCAAATCTTGTAGGGATCTCTACTCTTGCGCCAAGGCAAAGACCGTTTATTTTGCCCATACCACTCCAAAATTTTACCCGAAAACGACATACTGTTCAATGCTAAGGGATAAAAGTAGCAGTTTATCTACTTAAAATTAACCCATTAGAAAGAAAGATTGAATTTAATTTATATATTTGCAACCCGAAAAAACATACAGAAAATCTAATATTGAAAGATGACGAAAGCGGAAATTGTATCGAAAATCTCAGATAAGCTGGGAATTGAAAAAGGAGATGTACAGGCTACAGTTGAATCCTTTATGGAAGAGGTAAAAACATCATTGGAAAGTGGTGACAATGTATACCTTAGAGGTTTTGGAAGTTTCATAATCAAAACCAGAGCCGAAAAGACCGGTAGAAATATTTCCAAGAATACAACTATTAAAATACCCGCTCATAACATTCCGGCATTTAAACCTGCCAAGGTTTTTGTTGAAGGAGTTAAGAGCAACGTACACGTAAAATAATTAATCTTAAAAAAAGAACTTTATGCCAAGCGGTAAAAAAAGAAAGAGACATAAGGTAGCTACACACAAGCGCAAGAAGCGTAGAAGAGCTAACCGACACAAGAAAAAGTAGTTTTTTAACTACTTTTTCTTTTTACGTTCATTGACATAGAGATTCTTGATGTGAATCTCGGCAAATACAAGTGTATTTGTTTTTGGTATTGTTTAATCAGCTCGTTCCCTATACCCTAGTGGAACGACTAAAAATATATTCAGGTGAATAGAGAATTAATCGTACGATCTAGTTCCCAAGCCGTTGACTTTGCCTTGTTAAAGGACGGAAAACTCACTGAACTGCATAAAGAGGAAAACAGCAATGACTTTTCTGTTGGCGACATTTTTCTTGCCAAGATAAGAAAGCCGGTTACAGGCTTGAACGCTGCCTTTGTGAACGTAGGATATGAAAAAGATGCTTTCTTGCACTATCATGACCTAGGTCCACAGCTTTCTTCCATGCTCAAGTTCATTAAACAGGTGAGTACCGGAAAACTTAAGGACTATTCCTTAAAAAACTTTCCGTTCGAGACCGATATTGACAAAAACGGGGTAATAACCGATGTCATAAAAGCAAACCAATCCCTATTGGTTCAAATTGTAAAAGAACCCATATCTACTAAAGGACCAAGAATTAGTTCAGAGCTTTCAATAGCAGGACGTTATTTGGTTATGGTTCCTTTCTCAGAACGTGTTTCCGTTTCCCAAAAAATAGGAAGCAAAGAAGAGAAAGACCGGTTAAAAAGACTTGTTAAGAGTATTAAGCCAAAAGGATTTGGTGTAATAATCAGAACAGTAGCAGAAGGACAAAAAGTTGCGGAACTTGACAAAGATCTAGAAAACTTGCTGGCAAAATGGACAGCAATGTGTAAAAAATTATATCGTGCCCAGACACCTTCAAAAGTATTCGTAGAACTTAATAGGGCATCTTCTATATTAAGAGATGTTTTTAACGATAGTTTTACAGGTATACACGTAGATGACGCCACCCTTTTTAATGAAATAAAGGAATATGTGGCCGAAATTGCTCCTGCAAAGGAGAGTATCGTAAAGCACTATGACTCCAACGTACCCATTTTTGAAAAATTTGGTATAGAGAGACAAATTAAAACGTCTTTTGGACGTACAGCTACCATGAGCAAAGGTGCCTATTTAATCATAGAACACACAGAAGCTTTACATGTGGTAGACGTAAACAGCGGCAATAGATCCAACAAAGCCAAAAACCAAGAAGATACGGCCCTTGAGGTCAATCTATTGGCGGCTTCGGAAATTGCCAGGCAATTACGCCTTCGTGATATGGGAGGCATCATTGTCGTAGATTTTATTGACATGGTAAAATCACAACATAGAAAAAAGCTTTTTGAACATCTTAGGGATGAGATGAAAGATGATCGCGCCAAACATAAAATACTACCCCCAAGTAAATTTGGTTTGATTCAGATTACCCGCCAACGGGTACGACCTGAAATGAATATTAAAACTACCGAAGAGGATCCTAACCATGCCGGAAAACAGGTGGAAGCACCTATTGTTTTAATAGACAAAATTACTGTGGATCTTGAAAAACTCCTTAAAGGTCCCGCAAAGGACAATAGTATAACACTAAATATACACCCTTTTATTGCGGCCTATATTACAAAAGGATTTCCTTCGTTAAGAACCAAATGGTTCTTGGAATACAAACGTTGGATAAAAATTCAACCACGTGATGCGTATACGTATCTTGAATACCGTTTTAAGAATAAGGACGGTAAAACAATATATTAATAAAAAAGCGACTCTATAACAGAGTCGCTTTTTTTGTTTAGTAAATTTGGGAACATGAACAAAAAAACCAAAGGCTACACCGTTCAAGAAGCCACTAAAAAGATAGAAAGCTATTGCGCCTACCAAGATCGCTGCCACAAAGAAGTGGTATCCAAGTTAAAGGATATGGGCATGATCCCATTAGCCATAGATACCATTATTGCCCAACTTATTGATGATAGGTTTTTAAATGAAGAACGCTTTGCAAAAAGTTTTGCAAGAGGCAAATTCAATATTAAAAAATGGGGCAAAAATAGAATTACAAGAGAACTTAAACTTAGAAACATCTCTAAATACAATATTACCACAGCATTAAAAGAAATTGAACCAGAAGCATACCTAACCACTCTAGATATTCTTGCTAAAAAAAGACTAGATCAAATTACCGAAACAAACACTCAGAAAAGAAGAAAAAAATTAGCGGACTATCTTTTATACCGAGGCTGGGAGAGTCATTTCGTATATGAAAAATTACAAGAATTAATTCCTTAATTCCAATTACATCCAAGCTATTTAAACTACCTTATTGGTATTAACTATAGCCTTATTATTCTTAGCATCTATCCAATCTTGCCCTTTAAGTTTACGCATTAACACATCATAATGACGCATAAACAATATATTGTAAAATGCTTTACCCAAATTTTTAGGATTACGGGCAATTGCCCTTAAACTCATGGAAAAACCAGGGGTCTTATATTTCATATAATGCCAAAATCCTTCTGGCATATACAGCACTTCTCCATGTTTTAAAGTTGTTTTAAAACCCTTAGCTTTTTTTAATGCCGGCCATTTACTATAATCAGGATTAGAAAAATCTATGCTTTCATGGGTAATCAGTGAATACGGTACTTTATACAATTTCTCTGTTTCGGACTGTGGAAAGAGTATCACCTCCTTTTCCCCATCAAAATGAAAGTGGAATATATTGGCCAAATCAATATCATAATGCATAAAAGTATACGAATTGCGACCGCCAAAAAACAGCATGGGTAAGCCTTTCATCAGTTTTAGACCAAAATCAGGAAAGCTATAATCGTTTTGTAGCGCAGGTACCTCTTTTAATATGTTCCAAAGAAAAATTCTATACTTGGTAGGCTCCTTTTTCAATAAATCCACATAATCTGCCATTTTCATTTTGGCATGTGGTTCATTGAAGCCATCTTTATGCTGTACCGGCCTATCATCATATAAGGGCACGGTAATTTCACCAGCCACCTCTTTCATATAATCAAGATTCCACTTGTTAAAGGCAGGCCAATCCGTTATAGCATCTTCCAGTACTACGGGTTGCTGAGGTTTAAAATAGTCGTTAATAAAAACGTCCTTGGTAATATTCTTTACCCTTGGAATATCTGCTAACTTCAATTACACATGGTTTTTAGGGAAGCCAAAGGTAATTAACGATTAGAAAATAATTTCTTAAAAATGTATTAATGTAGTATTATTCGCTAATTTTTACTTTCTGTTTAGCATTTACATTTCGCTCTATGGTATGTCCGGGTCTGGACCATTTTGGCTTTTCGCCCAAAGGTTGTAATTGTGAATCTGCCGCTTCTACCGTTTTAGGTTGCGAAACTTTAGTAAATGGTTTTTGCGTATTTAGACCCAACATTTTGAACATTTCCATATCCTCGTTTACATCTGGGTTAGGGGTTGTCAATAACTTATCTCCCGCAAAAATGGAGTTTGCACCCGCAAAGAAACACATTGCCTGACCTTCCCTACTCATTTCAGTACGGCCTGCAGACAAACGTACTTGAGTTTCTGGCATTACAATTCTTGTAGTAGCCACCATTCTGATCATATCCCAAATAGATACCGGCTCTATGTCTTCCATAGGAGTTCCTTCTACCGCCACCAAAGCATTAATGGGTACGGATTCCGGTTGTGGGTTAAGCGATGTCAAAGCGACCAACATCCCTGCCCTATCTTCCAATGCCTCGCCCATACCAATAATACCACCGCTACAGACGGTAACATTGCTTTTGCGTACATTTTCTATGGTATCTAAACGATCTTCAAAAGCACGGGTAGAAATTACATCTTTATAATAGTCCTCAGATGTATCCAAATTATGGTTATAGGCATACAAACCTGCTTCTGCCAAACGTTTTGCTTGGTTTTCCGTAATCATACCCAAGGTACAACATACCTCCATGTCCAATTTATTAATGGTACGGACCATTTCCAATACCTGCTCAAATTCTGGACCATCCTTAACATTTCTCCATGCGGCGCCCATACAAACACGTGAGCTACCAGATGCTTTAGCCCTCAAAGCTTGGGCTTTTACCTGTGACACGGCCATTAAGTCATTACCCTCAATATCCGTATGATACCGTGCCGCTTGGGGACAATACCCACAATCTTCTGGACAACCGCCCGTCTTAATTGAAAGCAGCGTAGAAACTTGTACCGTATTGGGATCATGATGTTGCCTATGTACGGTGGCAGCCTCATACAAAAGTTCCATTAAAGGCTTATTATATATTTCTAGGATTTCCTCTTTTGTCCAATTATGTCTTGCGTTGCTCATATAATCTTAGGTTGTTACCAGAGTTCAAAAATAACTGAATTTAAATTGAAAAAATAATAGGAAGGTTTTAAATTGAACAGTAAACCACTGCCCTATTCATAATTTATTCATTTTTAGATAGTAATATACTTACCGCATTACCTCCAAAACCAACAGCATTGATCAAAACTCTTTTCAATTTCCCTTTACGCACCCTATTTTTAAAAAAAGGTGATGGTATAAATGTGTCATGCCTTAGCATTAATATTGCCAATTCTAAATTAAGCAACCCAGAGGTAGCGAACGTATGACCTAATTTCCATTTATTGGTAGTTAATAAAGGCATAGAACCACCAAAAACGGTTTTAATGGCATTATATTCTGATAAATCTCCCTTTACGGTTCCGGGGGCATGCATAACCACCGCATCTATATCGGTAAGAGCAAGGGGACCCATGGCCATTTTCATTGATTTTTGAAAACATTCCGCATTTGTAGATATTGAGGTATTATGCTTAAGTATTTCTGTAGCGTAACCTACACCTTCAATTACGGCAAGGGCATTGCTCACTTTGCCAGGTTCCAAACATGCAACAGTGGCAGCTTCACCCAATATCATGGAATTGGCCTCCTTTTCAAGATATAAAGCTTGGCAAGGAAATTCTTTATCCAATTCTTTACCCGTTATCTCTTTTCTAGCTTCCGCTTTCGCATAGATTTTTAGCGCTTTCATCTGGGCGATGGTGAAATTGGTCAATGGTGCTTCACTGGCACCTATTAAAAATTTATTCACCATACCGCTATTAAGCCATGCCACACCGTTTAGCAAGGAATGTAACCCCGTAGAACAGGTAATTGAATGGGAAATTTCCGGACCTATGGCACCAAGATCATGCGATACCCATGAGGAAATGTTCCCTAGAGTGGTAGTAGGTGAACTTAAGGTCGATGCAATTCCTGTATTTAAAAATTCTTGATGGTACTCTTCAAATAGCTTTGTAGCCCCTCTTGATGACCCCATATTAATTCCAAAATTTGAGGTGTTTTGCCATCCAGCTTGTTCAATGGCCTTTCTCGAAGCCAAAATTGCAAAAAGTACGCTATCATCTAGCTTCTTATATTTTTGATCGGATTTCCTTAACGTTTCAACATTCAACTTTGCAGATTTTGACAATGGGGCTACCCAAACCTTGTGTCCATTTTCTTTCATTAAAGAAAAATAATGGTCATTATTTAGATATGCGTTCCAAATTTCATGGGTTGTTTCTCCCAACGGAGATAAGGAAGAAATGGCAGTTATAGATATTTTTTCTTTCAATATTCTGATCTAAAATGTATTTAACACCTCTGTTATGGTATCGTATATTTTTTGAAGTTGTAGGTTGGTGATGACATATGGCGGCAACACATAAATTGTGTTACCCAAAGGCCTTAGCAAAACCCCTCTTTCTAAAAAAAACCGATAAAGCTCGTCACGCAAATTACCATAGCGTTCTATTTTCAATTGTAAATCAATGGCCAATATTACACCCTTGACCCTAACATTCCCCACTTTTTCATGATTTTCTATTTCTCTAGAAAACCGTCCGTGAGCCTTCTCTATATAAGCTCTTCTTTCTTTTATTTCAGGGGAATTCAGAAGGGCAATACCCGCCAATGCCGCTGCACAACCAATAGGATGGGCACTAAATGTATGGGCGTGAAAAAACCCTTTTTGTACCTCATCACTTAAAAACCTATCATAAACTTTTTGGGAACAACTGGTAATACTTAAAGGAAACATACCTGCGGTAAGGGCCTTGCTTAAACAGATAATATCTGGTTTATTCAACAAATTTTCAGAAGCGAAATCCATACCCGTTTTACCAAAACCGGTCATTATCTCATCTGCAATACAAAGCACATCATGACTTTGACAAAGTTGTATTAAATCATCCAGACCCTGAGCGGAATGGAACTTCATTCCGGCCGCGCCTTGTACCAAGGGTTCAAATATAAAAGCCGCACAATCATTTTCTTCCAAAATAGTTTTTAACTTATTTTTTACAGACACCAAATTGTGCTCTTTTGGTATGGAAATACGAATGACCTTTAAAAGAAAATCTTCAAATGGCCCGTTGTAAGATGAAAGCCCAGATGCGCTCATTGCCCCAAATGTATCCCCATGAAAACCATCTTCAAAAGCAATTAATGTATCACGTCTTTCCCCATGATTATGAAAATATTGCAGGGCCATTTTTATGGCCGCATCAATTGCCGTGGAACCATTGTCATTAAAAAATATTTTTGCTTGGTTTTCTGGCAAAATAGCCATTAACTGTTCTGAAAGCTCTATTGCAGGTTCATGTGTAAGACCACTGAACATCACAAAATCTAACTTTTGCATCTGTTTGGTCATAGCGGATATGATCTGTTCATTACCATGTCCATACATAGTAGTGTACCAAGAGGCTATACCATCTATATATGTATTACCGTCCTCATCATACAAAAGCGCCCCCTTGGCCTTAACAATTGGCAATTGCGGCTTGCTTAACTTATGTTGGGTCAACGGATGCCACAAATATTTTTTATCCCGGGTAGATAGATTTTCCACAGCCATAAATTTATAATTCCTCATTTTATCTATCTTGCAAAGATCGGGAAATAAACCGCAAATTAGAGATGTCCTTGAAAAGAAACAAAAATGTATTTTTTACCATTTCTCAATGGAAAAACCCTAGCATTCTATTCTTCTTTTTTTGCCTGACTTTTTTTATACGTTTCCCTTTTTTCTTTAGGGATTACATTGATAGGGACGAGAGTACATTTATATTATTGGGACAATCTTGGGCTAACGGATTTTTACCCTATACACAGTTATGGGATTTAAAACCGCCATTAACATTTGCCTTTTTTGCCTCCATAATTGCAACATTTGGCAAAAGTTTTATTGCCATTAGGCTAGCCGGTGTCCTTTTAGTATTGATCACAGCATTCTTTACCTTTAAAATTGCGCAGACCGTACTTTCCAAATCGTCTTCTGTGATAATTGGGGTATTCTGTATTGTTTTGTTAAGCCTATTTGGAAGTTTACAGGGAGTAATGTCAGAACATATTTGCGTTGCATTATTCATACCCGGTATATACTTGATACTCTCCAGAAAATCTGCGTTAGCGATCCTTTGTGCGGGTCTTCTAATGGGGGCTACCGTAATGGTTAAACTAAACATGGCTTTTCCCGTATTTTTTATAGGATTATTTCTTTTATACGAAGCCCTTTTTACCAAACAAAAGTCTTACCTAGCATGGACTGTTTTATATGGTGTGGGAATCCTAATCGTAATTATAGCAACAATTATCCCCTATTACATTACGGACCAGCTCTTTGTATGGTGGAAATCAGTAATACTGGCTCCTTTGGAATATACGGGGGCGAGAAGATATTCCATTTTTAAACTTGCACCTATTTTTGTTATTGTTGGGTTATTTCTTCTCTATGCGTTTAAGAACAATTACTTAAATTTTAAAAACAGAACCGTTCAATTACTATTGGTCTCAACTTTTGGGGTATTAGTATCGTTTATAAAAGGTGGTAGAATTAATGGCCACTACCTCATACAACTACACCCGCTGTTCTTAATTCTTGTAGGCATAGTACTTTCTGGTTTATTTCTGAGATACCAACCAAAATTACCAGCTTTTTTACTATTCATTGGGGTATTGATTCCTGCTGAAAGTTATCTGGAGTATATTAATATCACTAAAAACTATTATGAAAAAAATACCTTTTACAATGGTGAGGGTTTTTCAGTTCCACAATATATTATAGATAATAACCTAGAGACCAAGGACATTCTTTTTTTTGAATATCATATAGGCTACTGGAATTTAAATACCCTACCGCCAACTATTGCCGCTACACACCCCAGTAATATCTGTAGAGATGAACTTTTTCCCTTTTTTGGGAATCCAAGAAAGACCGATATTGAAGAATTACAATATCTAATGGAGGAAATACAACCCAAAATAGTAATTACCAGAAAGGGCAAACGAATATTTGACAAGAAATTGACAGACGTAAATACCTATATTGATACCTACCTTTCCTCACATTATGTGAAACTGGCCACCGTTGAGAATGCCGAAATTTTACAACGTCTAGAGTGACTTTAATATTCCTTCAAATTTATCAGCATATTTTTTAACCACTTCTTTTGTAAATTCTTTTTCCTCATCTATTCTACCAATTAAGGAAACGCCTGTCTTATGCAAAATAATGTTTTCTGTCTGCGGGTTTGCTTCGCCACTGAACAATACGGAAACATCATAGCCTTTATGTAATAGCCAATTGATGGTTAAGAGTGAATGGTTGATACTGCCTAAATAATTTCTTGATACTACCACCACCTTATAATCCGGCATAATAATATCAAACATGGTATCCTCATCATTCAACGGTACCAATATTCCACCAGACCCCTCTACAACTAAATTGTTTTCCGTTTCTGGCTCATTAATATGGAACCTATCTATCCTAATACCTTCTAACTCTGCAGCCGCATGCGGGCTCATGGCTGCTTTTAGCTCATAACTACACGGATGAAACTTGGATTTATCATTGGAAATCATTCTTTTTACCTTATCGGTATCCGTATTATCCAAATCTCCGGCCTGTACGGGCTTCCAATAATCTGCTTTTAAAGCTTCAGTAAAAATAGCCGAAGCAATTGTTTTGCCAACTTCAGTTGATATTCCGGTTACAAATATCTTTTGCATTATAATCTTACTTTACGTTTGTAATCATTTTACAATTTAAGCACTTATACTTTCTTTTTTCAAAAAATGGAAAAAGTTTATAAAATACCCCCTTACTGTTATAATATGGTTCTGATTTTTGGGCTTTACAATTAGGACATATAATAGGTTTGCCTTTATCATCTACTGCGTATGCCCTTATCTCATCATAAATAGCAATGGCCCTTTCCTTGTCCTTGGTATACACCTGCAGTTTTACGCCCCCAATTGCATTGCTGATCAAAGGATCGGAATTCAAAGTGTTTTCATCCCTTAAAAATACAGGAATACCTTCAGACTCTAATTTCCCCTTAATAATCTGTACATCTGCCACATATTCAAAAGTTGCTAATTGATAAAATTTATCTTCCATACCTGTTTTAAATAAAACTAGCCAATAATTTAACCAATAAACCTATCTCTTCTTTTGAATTGAAACTATGCAAACAAATCCTAAGCCGTTCTTGTCCTACAGGTACCGTTGGCGCCAATATGGCTTTACTATGAAAACCTTTATCCATTAATTTCTGTGATATTGTCTTTACTTTTCCTGCACCAGACAACACGCAACATTGTATAGCCGTACCACTATCAATAAAATAGTCTTCCAGTTTATATGTTTTGACCTGATCTTTAAAAAATACAATGTTATCCGTTAAGCTCAGTTTTGACTCGCTACCCAGTTCCGTGAAACAGCTATGGGCCGTAATTATTGTGGCCAAAGTATGTGGTGTTAGCCCCGTAGTATAAATTAACGATTTTGCAAAATTGACTAAAAAATCTTTTAGAATTTCATCTCCCAAAACCGCGGCACCATGGCAACCAAATGCTTTACCAAAAGTTATGGTTCTTGCAAAAACCTCCTTTTCTAGACCCAATTTGGCCACAAGCCCTTCTCCATTATCCCCTAGAACCCCAGCAGCATGGGCCTCATCAACAATTAAATGATAGCCGTTACTCTGTGTATAATCTACAAAACGTTTTAAATCCGGAGAATCTCCATCCATTGAAAACACACTTTCCGTAGCAATATATACGGTACTATTTTGTTCATCTGTTCTTGCTAAATTCAACGCTATACGCTCTTGTAAGTTAGAAAGATCGTTATGTGAAAAACTATAGGATTTTGCATTGCTCATTCGTATTCCTTCACGAATACTTGCGTGTACAAATTCGTCATAAAAAATAATATCGCCCCTTTGTGGCACGGTGCTGAACAATCCTAGATTGGCATCAAAACCAGAATTAAAGACCAGCGCTGCCCCTGCCTTATAAAAAGTAGCCAATACCTGTTCTAATTGCCCATAAAACTTATGATTACCAGACAACAACCTAGATCCTCCCGAACCATTAGAGGCCACTCCTTCATTTAAAAGCAATTGAAAAGTTTTGGAAAACAACAATTCATTATGTGCAAATCCTAAATAATCATTGGACAAAAAATCTATTAATCCACTTAACGTGCTTAACTGCCTAAAAGTGTTATCTTCTTTACGGCTTGCCAATAGTTTAGCTAATTTTGTGGGTGTTTTGCTCATTGAGCAAAAATAACTTTTCTATGAATTGAAACGTAGGTTTTTAAAGAATTGAAGAATATTTTACTATTAAGTTTATGAAAAAGAATGTTTTTTAAGAATTATCTTTTAAGATTAGTAGTAAAGCTCATTTAGAATGCTGATAAATAGTCATTTACAAATCATTTAAGTTAAAAATAATAGCCAAATAACATCTAATTGTTAAAGAATAAATATATTTTTGCACAATTTTTAAGGAATTTTCCTACTAATAATATTGTATATTGCTATTACAGCTAAATTCTTTTTCTGATTAATTAGCTATGAAAAAAGATAAAATTACAGATAAGAAGAGATTACAAGCTTTAGATTCTTATGATATTATGGATTCTAAAGAGGAATCCTTATATAACGATATAACGGCCCTTGCTGCCGCTATATGTAATGCTCCTATTAGCTTAATTTCATTGGTTGATGACAAACAACAGTTTTTTAAATCTCACCATGGACTGGATTTAACGAGCACTTCTCTAGATGAATCTTTTTGTAAGTATTTGATTATTGACAATTTAGATATGTTCATCGTTAAAGACCCAAAAGAGGACGAACGATTTGCTAACTATACCACCGTAAAGGATGGTCTTAAAATTGGTTTTTATGCCGGAGTTTCCTTAACCAATGAAGATGGACATCAATTGGGTTCATTATGTGTGATGGACAAAGAATCAAGACAACTGACCAATTTGCAAATAAATGGGTTAAAAACCCTGGCAAAACAAGTCATGCAGTTGTTCGAGTTGCGAAAGTCAAAAAATATAGCAAGACAACAAAAAAACAAATTAGAGCAAAAAGGTATTCTTCTTGACAACATTGTTACTGCAACAGGTATAGGTATTTGGGAACGGGACATCAAGAATAACTTGATGAAATTAAATTATGGTTGCTTAAGCATATTGGGGAATAAATCAAAAACCAAAAAAACAATAGAATACCCTGAATGGGAAGGTTTTATTCACCCAGAAGATTTAGATATGGTCAAAGCAAAACTACAAGACTGTTTTGAAAACAAGACCGAGATATATGATGCAAAATACCGGATTCTAAATTTAAAAGGGGAAATCACTTGGGTTCATGATAACGGTAAAATTTTAACTTGGGAGGATCAACAGCCACTCCTAATGTACGGTACCATTCAAAATATTACCCAGAAAGTGAACGATGATTTTGAATTGATAAAACTCAAAAATAATCAAGATGCCATTATCAACAATACTAAAGACCTTTTGTGGTCCGTAGATACGAATTACAGATTAATAATGGCCAACCACGCCTATCATGAATTGGTCAAGGACAATATAGGGTATCAATTCAGTGTTGGGGATGTGGTTTTTTCAGATAATTTCGATAATGATATAAACGATAAATGGAAAAGTTTTTACGCTAGGGCATTAAAAGGAGAGCAATTTTCTATTAAAGGCAAGTTCTTCAATCCTAAAAAAATGAGTACCACTTATGGCTTAACATCCTTTAACCCCTTATATGACAACAAAGGCAACTTAATAGGTATTACCTGTTATTCTAAGGATATAACTTCAGAAGTATTGGCCCAACAAGTACTATTGAGTGCAAAAGAGGAGATGCAAAAAATAATGGATACTTCTTTAGATATAATATGTACTATTGATGAAGAAGGTTATTTCTTAAGTATTAACAAAGCAGTCAAAGAAGTATGGGGGTATGAACCCAATGACATTATTGGTACAAATTATATAGAATTAGTTTACAAAGAAGACCATTTAGTGACCGAACAATCTGCCGCTTCAGTATTGTCTGGAGAAAAAGTGGTCAATTTTGAAAACAGATACGTACATAAAGATGGTCATCTAGTACCTATGCTTTGGTCTTCTAACTGGGACGGAAAAGATCGCGTGTATTATTGTATTGCTAAAGATAATACCGAAAAGAAAAAAGCCGAACTACAATTAGAGCATAGTGAACGTAGATTTAAATCATTGGTGCAAGATGGTAGTGATTTGATTGCCATATTAGATACAGGAGCCAATTTTGAGTATGTAAGTCCAACCTCTACTAGAATTTTAAAAACCACCCCAGAAGAATTTTTGCACACCAATGCTTTTGATTATGTACATCCAGATGATTATGATGAAGTTCTAAAACAATTTTACGAAATATTGGAAGTACCCCAAACCAAAATACGGCCATTTAGATTTAAAATTAAAAATACAGACGAATATATATGGATGGAAACTACCGTAACCAATAAACTTAATGATCCAACCATAAACGGTATTGTTGTAAATTCAAGAGACGTAACCAATCGGTTAAACTACCTTAAGGCAATTGAAAAACAAAATTCACAATTAAAGGAAATCGCATGGACACAATCTCATGAACTTAGAGCTCCCGTTGCTAGATTATTGGGATTGATTACCCTTATTAGGGACGAAAATCATGATCTTGATTTTGAAGAAAAAGACCGTATGTTACAGTATATATATGATTCTGCCAACGAAATAGATGTAGTCATTAAAAAAATTGTAGATAGCACAGTTTCACAAATGAATATAGAAGAAATTAAATGAGTTATAAGATTATTGTAATAGAAGATGATCCCATATTCACCTTTTTATTGGAAAAAGGGTTAAAAGCAACGGGTATTACAGGTGAAACCACTTTGTTTACCAATGGATCAACTGCTATAGATTTTTTAAAGGAAGATTTTTGTAACGACAATAATTACGTGGTTTTTTTAGATTTGAATATGCCGGTAATGAACGGTTGGAAATTTATGGAACATTTTGAAGTCCTGGCCAATGTAGATAATTGTATGGTCTTTGTATTGACATCTTCGGGAAATAAATTGGATATTGAAAATCTTATGGCCAGTCCTTTGGTAAGTGATTATGTTATAAAACCCATAAATGACGTGGTCTTCAAAAAAATAAAAACTACCATTAATACTAAATTTAGCGAATAGCTGTTTTTCCACACTTCAAAATCGGAATTAAAATTATTCATACGTGCCATAGCTTCATTATATTAGCTAAAAACATTGTATGCGCTATTTTCCATTCATTTTTATTTTTTTGTCAACGACCCTACTTAGGGCACAGACCAATCATTACACCATTTCATTTGATAATGCCATACACCATGAAGCGGCAATATCAATAAACTTTCCAAATATTGACCAAGATACTTTGTTGGTTAGGATGAGTAGAACATCCCCTGGACGATATGCCCTCCATGAATTTGCCAAAAACGTTTATGGTTTTAAGGCAAAAGACGCCAAGGGCAACTCATTAACCGTTCATAGACCCAACCCATATGAATGGAAAATTACCGGCCACAAGGGTAACGTAACTATAGAGTATATTTTATTTGCCAATAGAGGAGATGGCACCTATTCTCAAATAGATGAAACCCATGCACATTTAAATATACCGGCAACATTTATGTACGCCCCGTCTCTCAGTTCTAGAAACATTACCGTAGAGTTCAACACAAGAGATGATTTAAATTGGAAAATAGCTACACAGTTACCACAAGTACGTAACAATACGTATAGTGCTCCAAATCTTTACTATTTTATGGATAGCCCTACGGAGCTGAGCAATCACAAGGTGCGCGAATTTAAAGTAGACGGACAAACTATAAAATTAGCACTTCATGATCCCGGAACCGAAGAAGCTGCTGACGCATATTTTGAAAAAGTAAAGAAAGTTGTACTTGCCGAAAAAGAAGTTTTTGGAGAGTTACCAAAGTTTGACTACAGCACTTACACCTTTTTAGCCTGCTATATGCCAAATGCATCAGGAGACGGTATGGAACATAGAAATTCTACCATTCTAACAAGTACTAGAACACTTGCCAATGGTGGAATGGAAAGAAATATTGGCACCGTATCCCATGAATTTTTTCATAGTTGGAACGTTGAACGTATAAGGCCAAAATCTTTAGAACCATTTGATTTTGAAGAAGCCAACATGAGTGGAGAGCTTTGGTTTGCCGAAGGTTTTACAAGCTACTATACAAACCTTATACTTTGTCGTGCTGGGTTGATAACACCAGAAAAATATATAGAGGGGCTAACAGGTACTTTTAACTATGTATGGAATTCACCTGCCAGACAATTTTTTAATCCCATTGAAATGAGTTACCAAGCTCCCTTTGTAGATGCAGCAACATCTGTAGACCCTGTAAATAGGGAAAACACTTTTATTTCCTATTATTCTTATGGAAGTGTACTTGGGTTAGCCCTGGATTTATCGCTAAGGGAAAAAGGATTAAATTTAGACGAGTTCATGAAACAAGTATGGGGAACCTATGGCACCACCGAAAAGCCATATACCATAGAAAATCTAAATAATTCATTAAACCTCTATGCCGGAAAAGCGTTTGGAGACGACTTCTTCAACAGTTATATCTACAAAAGCGAAATGCCGGGATATACCGAACTATTTAAAACAGTAGGGGTAAATTTATCTCAAGATAAAGAAACCGCCTATTTCGGTGCCGCTGTATCCATAACAGATGATTTAAATGGGGAAATAAGAAGCAATACCAAAATTGGGAGTCCCGCTTACAAAGCCGGATTGGATAAAGGTGATATCATTACGTCTATAAATAATAAACCATTCCCTAATGGTATTCAATTCAATACATTCATAAAACAATTTAAACCTGATGATAAACTAACCGTACAGTTTAATAGGCTTGGAATTGATATGACCACAGAGGTTATTTTAACTTCTGATCCTTCTTATACTATTCAATTACAAGAAAAAGAAGGAAACACACCTTCCAAAAATGTATTAAAAGCACGTAAAGCCTGGTTAAAAACGGAATAAATGAGCATTCTATTCACAACCGCTAAAAACAAGGAAGATTTAGTTCAAATTCTGTCACTACAGGAAATGAACCTCAAGTCTGCTGTCTCTAGTGATGAAATGAAGCAAGAAGGTTTTGTTACCGTGCGCCATACATTAGATGTGCTGACCAAAATGAATACTGCTTGCCCGCATATTATTGCAAAGGATGGCGATAAGGTTGTAGGTTACGCACTTTCTATGACCAATGATTTTAAGGATGAAATTTCAGTGTTAAGACCAATGTTCAAGGAATTGGAAAATATGAGCATTAAAAACTTTATAACCATGGGTCAAATTTGTGTTGCCAAAACCCATAGAAAACAAGGTATTTTTCGAGGACTATATGAAGCAATGAAGAAAGCTTCTTACCCTAAATATGAAGCAATTATCACAGAAGTAGATGCTATCAACTCCCGCTCTTTAGGCGCACATTATGCAGTTGGTTTTGAAAAAATTTGCACGTACAATTCATTAGGACAAGATTGGGAATTAATTGCTTTAAAAACAGGTGCATAGTGAAGAGTTTTTTTATTTAACCTCCTTCCATATATAGTTATTGGGCTCAGTCGCATCAAGAAAATCAATTTCTAATGTTCTTGCTATACTCTCACCAAATAAATAAGCCTGTTCTTTAGAATTACTTTCATATACATTAAAATGTCTATTGGTACCATACCATAAATTTGCTTCAAATATATAATCACCGTTAACCAAAGGTTGCTTAAATACAGAAACATAATTTATTTTCGGTAGTTCTTTCCATCTTCCATACTTAATAGGCCCAACACAGTATTGAAGTTTATATTTTTTATTTTTCAAATCAAAAAGCACATCCTTTACTATTGAAAATACCAAAGCATTGGGTAAAATTAAAAGAATAACTTTTAAGGTATGTACCCCTCTTATAAAGGAAGGCTTAAAATCGATAAAATAAAAAAGCAGTAAAGCTATAATAGCTGTATAATGAATAGCGGCAACTATTAACTGCCACAAAGGTCTATTACCTTCTGATATGATTACATTATTCTTTTGCATCAATATTAAGAACGACAAAAGCCATACTCATCGTATGGCTTTTGTCTATAAAAATAATTTCTCTAGCTTTTAATCCGCTAGTACAATAACTTTATTATTCTTAAGCTCAATAGTACCACTAGAAATTTCTAAAACCGTATTTCCAGCTGCATCTTTAGAGAACTTTGAGGCATATTCATCCTCTACAATAATATTGCCTGCAACCTTCACCTTACCCTCTTGTAATAAGGATACAATAGGGGCGTGATCTTTTAACATCTGAAACTCACCATTTATACCCGGTACCGTTACCGATGTTACTTCGCCTGCAAATAATGTTGCTTCTGGTGATACAATTTCTAAATACATATTTTTTCAGTATTCAGTAATCAGTGTTCAGTAATCGAATGCATAACTGCAAACTGCTACCGCAAACTGTTTACTAGATTTAAGCTTCAGTCAACATTTTCTCACCAGCTTCAATAGCCTCTTCGATCGTACCTTTAAGGTTAAAAGCAGATTCTGGTAAGTGATCTAATTCACCATCCATAATCATATTAAAACCTTTAATAGTCTCCTTAATGTCTACCAATACACCAGGTATACCCGTAAATTGTTCGGCAACGTGGAAAGGTTGAGATAAGAAACGTTGTACACGACGTGCTCTACCTACTGCTAATTTATCTTCTTCGGACAATTCTTCCATACCAAGGATGGCGATAATATCCTGAAGCTCTTTGTAACGTTGTAAAAGCTCTTTAACCCTTTGTGCACAAGCATAATGGTCCTTTCCTAAAATTTCCGCCGTTAAAATTCTTGAAGTAGAATCTAAAGGATCTACCGCAGGATAAATACCAAGCTCTGCAATTTTACGAGACAATACGGTTGTTGCATCTAAGTGAGCAAACGTTGTTGCCGGTGCCGGATCCGTTAAATCATCCGCAGGTACATATACCGCTTGTACGGAGGTAATAGAACCTCTTTTTGTTGATGTAATACGTTCTTGCATAGCACCCATTTCAGTTGCCAATGTTGGTTGGTAACCTACCGCAGATGGCATACGACCCAATAAGGCAGAAACCTCAGAACCTGCTTGTGTAAAACGGAAAATGTTATCCACGAAGAAAAGTACATCTTTACCTTGACCTTCGCCTGCTCCATCACGGAAATATTCTGCAATGGTTAATCCGGAAAGGGCAACTCTTGCACGGGCTCCAGGTGGTTCGTTCATTTGACCGAATACGAATGTTGCCTTGGAATCTTTCATTATATTCTTATCGACCTTGTTCAAATCCCATCCGCCTTCTTCCATAGAATGCATGAAATCGTCACCGTATTTAATAATACCGGACTCTAACATCTCACGAAGTAAATCATTTCCTTCACGAGTTCTTTCACCTACACCAGCAAATACAGAAAGACCACCATGACCTTTCGCAATGTTGTTGATCAATTCTTGAATCAATACGGTTTTACCAACTCCTGCACCACCAAATAATCCAATTTTACCACCTTTTGCATAGGGCTCGATCAAATCGATAACCTTAATACCTGTGAATAAAACCTCGGTAGACGTAGAAAGGTCTTCGAATTTTGGCGCCTCTCTGTGGATTGGCAAACCATTTTCTCCTGATTTTGGCAAATTACCCAAACCATCAATAGCATCTCCAATTACATTGAACAAACGTCCATAAACATCATCACCCACAGGCATTTGTATCGCACTTCCAGTAGCAACCACTTCAACACCTCTACTTAGACCATCGGTAGAATCCATAGATATTGTTCTAACCGTATTTTCTCCAACATGGGACTGTACCTCTAAAACCAAAATAGACTTATCCTTGTTTACAATTTCCAAGGAATCATAGATTTTAGGTAGATCAGCACCTGATTGAAATTCTACATCAACCACTGGTCCAATGATTTGCGAAACTTTACCTGTAACTTTTGACATTACTTTTATGTTTATGTATTACGTTTAATATAACCTTAAAAATGCTCTCATTTTCAGGCTGCAAAGATATGCTATTCAATTTTAATCAAAAACAGTTTTTTAGCTTTTTTACAAAACAATAAAGGTGCCCTTGGAGCACCTTTATTTATTGATAAATTTATATTCAACTACTGTAATGCCGGCGAATAATTTGTAGGGTAATCGCCTACATTCAACAAATTACCGGAAGCTTCAAAGTTTGATCCATAGGTTGCATCTATTGCTTTCATAAACTCATTTGCCAATAAAGCATAGCCTCTTGCCGTAGGGTGTACCCCATCTAAAGAAAATGCGCTACCTGTTACCAAACTAGAAGTTAAGGTAAAATCGCCACTGGTAATACCTCCATTGGCCAATTGTTTTAAAAGAGAATTGGCATCTACCAATGCAAGTCCTGCTTGTGCAGCCGTTGATTCTATAATTTGATTGAAGGCTTCAGTTGCAACAGCGATTTCTTCTTGCTCACTAGGCAATAGCACCCATTTATCGGATAGTGGTATTGCTACACCGTTTACGGATAATGGGTTGTTTGGGTCTGCCAAAGTACCTATAAAACTAGAAGCCGGCAACACTAACAAATCATTCTCCGTAGCCTGTCTAAGTTTAGGTAATGCCGCAAAGGCGGGATTTATAGCTCCTAAATCTGTTAATGTCTCATCTTCGATCACAACCGCATTATTAGACCCTTCAGCAAAACTGATGGTTCTAGCTTCCAATTCTTCTTCCGTAAATAGCCCTGTACCGGCAAGCGCTCCAAAAGCAGCTTGTAGTCCTCCATTATACTGTGCATAAGCATTATTCACAGCTGCTGCAGTGGCAGCATCTAACGGTACCGGATTGTGTGGAACCGTAGTAAAGTGCGGAATATCTACCACATTAGGTATATTGGCAACCACTCCTTGAGCACCACCTGCAGTTAAAGTAGCTATTAGAGCACCATAACTACCATCAAAACCTACTCCTGGAACTCCTGATACCGGGGTAATAGGGTTGGTCCCATCTCCACCGCTAGTAGCATAACCCAATACATCATTATTTCCAATCCATAAAGAGAAAAAACTTGGGGCTTGACTTACCGCCATTTCCAAAACGCTTATATCTGGAGTACTCCCCGTCATCCTTACAAAGTAAGGATTTGCCAGTCCCAGTTGTACATTAGCCAAATTTCCATATCCGGGTGCTAATAAGTGAAAACTTTTTGCTCCAGGTACCCCCAAATTATTAAATGGTCCTGTTGGATTATTCAATACAATATCCGTAGAAACCGTAACCGGACCTATTACAGATTCTAAAGGTACAGGACCGGCTCCACCAAATACCAATCTTGGATCCTGAATTCTTGCCCCACCTGCTGCAAGACCTCCTATATTATCATTGGTTAACGGTTGTACAAAACTACCGCCACCTACCAAGCTAAATTTTTGGGATAGCAAATTTGGCAACGACATACTTTGACCTGCTTGAAATAAAGCATTATCTGTAAAACCTGCCGTTAATGAATTTCCTAAAGCAACATAATTTGAAAAGTCTGCCGACCCCGCTGTTAATTCTACCTGCTCTTCTACAATCACCTCTGGTGAAAGATCCACATCCTCTGGCTCATTACATGCTGTAAAAGCCAAAATCCCTATAGATATATATATAAATTTTAAATTTTTCATTTCAACTCCTTATTTAAAAATTAGTTGTTAATAGTCCATGATAAATAGTACATAGACCCAATAAATCCAGTACCAAATGCAGTAAAATATTCCTTATTGGTAAGGTTGGTACCTCCTAGCTTGAACGTAGATTTTATACTAGGTACATCATAATTGATTTGCGCATCTACCACATGAAACTCTGGAACTACACCATTACCAAAGGTAGCTTCCCAGAAATAATCATCGCTAAATCTATAGGAAACATTGAATCCAAAATTGGTAAATAGTTCTTTGTTACCAAAAGAAGCCTTGAATTTGTGCTCAGGGGTATTGAAATTTAACATAACGTCCGGATTTGCATCACGGTCAAAATCAAGCTTTGTAAATGTATAACTTCCTTCTAAATCAAAATTCCCCAGAACTTTCATACTTAATCCCAAAGACGCTCCGTATGAATTTACATCTGCATCTGTATTTGTGTAAGCGCTATATGCCTGAAAGTCTCCATTTGAAATTGCCGCTATGGATAAACCTCCATCACCTACGGTACCATAATACGGTGCTACCACTACTTCTTGAGAAATGAAGTCTTGATAAGAGTTAAAATATGTACTAAAATCAATTACTAATTTATCAACCTTACCTCTATAACCAACTTCAAAGGAAGTTACTTTTTCAGGTTTAATAATATCTGGATTGGCTACTTCCAAATCAGCAGGATTTCCTGTTTCTCCCAACTTTGTTACAGAAGCTGCAGAATAAGAATTATTGTATGCCGCTGCCCCGGTTTGGGTGATTGTGCTAGGCTGCCCTAAAAGTTGCCCTCCACCACTAACTTCAAAATCCCTGGAATAACGATCTAAATTATCTGGAGCAGAACCTACCAAGATAGCCCTACCGGCATCTAAACCAATAAATAAATCTTGGGTGGTTGGGTTTCTAAAACCCGTTTGTGCAGAAGCCCTAATATTATGATCCCTGTTCAAGGTGAAACCTGCAGATAATCTTGGTGAAATAAAACCATCAAAAAATTCCGACTTATCATAACGCATAGATCCGGTTAATTTTAAGCTTTTTTCATTTTGAAAAGGAATTGTTTTTTGTATTTGTGAATATATACCGAACTCGGAATAATTTATAGGTCCATCAAAATCCGTATAAATGGTTCCAGAAGAATTTAAGCTATACTCTCTAAAGGAACCACCAACTTGGATTTCTGCCCAGTCTATTAAATGACTAAAGTTGTAATTGGCATCTGCATGATAATATTTTGAAGCATCCTGGAATTTTGAACCCGTTGACAAATCCGGATCATTGATACTTCTATTAAAAGCAGCTTGAAATTCTGGTGTTCCCGGTAAGAACCTTCCTGTTTCTGCCTGAGCCCTTGCCGCTGCATGAGCCTGCTCATCTGTTGCACCTGCCAATGTAGCTTGAACATAAGCACCCGTATACTCCCCAAACCAAGTGTTATCATCTTTCCAGGCCCGGTTAATATTTATACCTGTAAAAACCATGTCATAAGAGTCTCCGGCCTTATCCGCAACTACATACCCCCTTACAAAGAAATTGTCGTTTTTAACTTCCAATTTATGTTGCTCTTGAAAGAAACCTGCAATGTTGTATCTGTTGGTTCCCTGATAAATTGTATTACCAGTACCCACCTTACCTACATAAGACAGTTCTAAACTATTGTCTTCGATTGGCCTATAATAAAGACCCCAATCCGCTTTAATACTCTCTGCATTATAATTGGTCAATGCACTTTCATTATAACCTGTTCTACTAACTATTTGCGATGGCACCAGTGCATTGGCACCTGCAGGTAAAACACCCAAACCTTCCAAAGTAAGAGCTACATCTTTTATATCAGTTGCAACTTCATCTCCATATACGTTTATACCGTCATAGTTTAAATCTGCCCTTGTACCACCAGGTTTAGTTTTATCTACCTCACTTGTAGCGGCCCAATCTGTACCCTTTAGGTATCCAAAATTGACTTTTCCTGCAAATTTATCACTGAATTTATGCGCGGCCCTAATACCTACATCTGTATAGGCATTGTCCCCTGCAGATTTTTGGGAAGTAATACCACGTTTAATAGAAACGCTTATACCTTGATGGTCAAAAGGACTTTTACTACGCATGAACAAAATTCCGTTAAAAGCATTTGCCCCATATAATGCAGAAGATGCGCCTGGAAGCAATTCCACACTTGATACATCCGTCTCAATCATACCCACTAAGTTACCTATTGGAAAGTTTAGCGCTGGTGTAGAGTTATCCATACCATCTACCAATTGCATAAAACGAGTATTTGCAAAAGAGGCAAAACCTCTAGTATTTACAGATTTAAAGGTTAAACTATTGGTATTTACATCTACACCTTTTAAATTTTCCAATCCACCATAGAAATCTGCTGCTGTAGTATTTTTAATTTCAGAAAGACCCATTCTTTCTACGGTAACCGGCGACTCAAAAATTCGTTCCGGGGTTCTCGAAGCTGAAATTACCACCTCATCCAAAAATGTCTGAGATTCCGATAATACAACATTTATTGTCTGATTATTACTTGTTATAGATTCGATAGCATTTGTATATCCAATACTTGAAACTTCTATCTGAAAAGGAGGAACTTCAGAAGTTTCTAAATTGAAATTACCATCAAAATCCGTAACAGTACCAATAGTTTTACCAACAATAACAATATTGGCCCCGGGGATAGGCTGGTTGTTCTGATCAACAACCGTACCATTGATATTGGTCTGTGCAAACCCAAAGGTTCCAAAACCAATCAATGCTATAAGTAGTATTGCTCTCATTCTTATTTTAAGTTTAAAATTAGTTCGGGCTCAATATACAGATTATTTTATCTCAAAAATAGTAATTTGAAAAAAATTATGCATGCATAGTAATATTTTGATAATTAAACACCACTTATATTATGTTTTGCGCAAAAAAAAGCGGTATGGAGTTCTCCATACCGCTTTAAAAAAAATTTAAATATTGTTTATTCCACCGTAACCGATTTCGCTAAATTTCGAGGTTGGTCTACGTTACATCCTCTCATAACTGCAATATGGTATGAAAGAAGTTGTAAAGGTATCGTAGTCAATAAAGGGGTTAAGCTTTCTAAAGTTTCCGGCACCTCAATAACATGATCCGCCAAATCTCTTACCTGCTCATCACCTTCAGTAACAATAGCGATTATTTTACCTTTTCTTGATTTAATTTCTTGAATGTTACTAACCACTTTTTCATAATGTCCTTTTTTAGTGGCAATTACAAAAACAGGCATGTGTTCATCTATTAAGGCTATTGGACCGTGTTTCATTTCCGCGGCCGGGTATCCTTCTGCATGAATATAACTAATCTCCTTTAATTTAAGTGCCCCTTCTAAAGCTACTGGAAAATTATAGCCCCTACCTAAATACAAACAGTTGGTAGAATCTTTATATACATCAGAAATAATTTCGATCAAGGTATTGGACTCCAATGATTTTTCAACCTTTGAAGGTATTGTTTCCAATTCCGTTAAGTATTCGCGGTATTTGGCTTCAGAGAATTCTCCTTTAGCTTTGGCCAATCTTAGGGCCATTAGCGTTAATACCGTAATTTGAGTTGTGAAGGCCTTTGTTGAAGCTACACCAATTTCAGGACCTGCATGCGTATACGCACCTGCATCTGTCTCTCTGGCAATAGAAGACCCAACCACGTTACAAACTCCAAAAACAAATGCTCCTTTTTCCTTTGCAAGCTTAATAGCGGCTAAAGTATCTGCTGTTTCACCAGACTGTGAAATCGCAATCAATACATCTTTATCCGTAATAACCGGGTTCCTATATCTAAACTCAGAAGCGTATTCAACCTCAACGGGAATCCTTGCCAAATCCTCAAAGATATATTCAGCCACAAGACCTGCATGCCATGAAGTACCACAAGCAACGATAATTATTCTATTGGCATTGATGAATTTCTCCATGTTCTGCTCAATACCAGACATTTTTACCAACCCTTGATCAGCCAACAATCTACCTCTGTAAGTATCTTTGATAGCTCTTGGTTGCTCATAAATCTCCTTTAACATAAAGTGGTCATAACCACCTTTTTCTATCTCTTCCAAATTCATTTGCAATTCCAATATTCTTGGGTATGCAACTGAATCATCTTTAATTTTTCTTAATTTAATTTCCTTACCTAATCTAACAATAGCCATTTCCTCATCTTCTAGGTAAACAGCGTTATTAGTGAACTCAATAAATGGCGAGGCATCTGAAGCTATAAAAAATTCATTGTCCCCTATACCTATAGCAAGTGGACTACCTAACTTTGCAACAACTATTTCATCGGGCTTTTCAACATCAAAAACAGCAATAGCATAGGCACCAACCACTTGATTAAGCGCTATCTGAACAGCCTTGCCTAATTTAACATTTTCTGTTTTCTTTACTTCTTCAATCAAATTCACCAATACTTCGGTATCCGTATCCGATTTAAACACATACCCTCTTTTGGTCAACTCCTGTTTAATGGACTCATAGTTTTCTATAATACCATTATGTATGATAACCAAATTTCCTGAATTTGAATAGTGTGGATGAGAATTTACATCATTAGGAACACCATGGGTAGCCCATCTGGTATGCCCAATACCGATACTTCCCTCCAAGGAAATTTCTTTGGCCTTGCTCTTTAAATCCTCTACTTTACCCTTGGTTTTAGAAAGATTGATTTTATTACCATCATACAATGCAATTCCTGCACTGTCATAACCACGATATTCTAATCGTTGAAGACCTTTTATAATAACGGGAAAAGCATCCCTATGACCTATATATCCTACAATTCCACACATACAACTTATTGTTTGAAGACTAAATTTTAATTATCCTACACGAAAATATACCATCGTGACAAAAATTTATACCATTTAGGGTATACAACGTGAATAATCTATAAAATGATATATTACTACCAAATTAAATTTTAAGAATGCAAGAACCCTAGGTAATTAGTCGGTCTTTGTATAAAAAATTTCAAGCTTTAGACGCTTATCATAATTAGGATCAGTACTTGGAACACTACTACCATACAATACTGTTCCCAATGGAGTTAAATTTGAAGTCGTTGCAATAGATTTTTCACCTTCAGCAGTTTGAGCCGGTGCCACGTTCCAATTTTGGATATTGGTGGACAAGGTAAGTGCTAATGTTGCATTAGTGGAATCTCTTACCACTAGATTATTAATATGATCAGTAATTTTTACTGAATATTTTACCCCTTTTCCGTCCGATTTTTCCAAAATACCGTCATAATTAAGAAAAAGCCCTGTTATTGGGTTGGCCTCTAAATCATTTTGCTCCGTATTCTGATTGATCAATGGCAAATTGTTTTCAACATTATATAGGTATAACCTTATTGGCTCCAATTCATTACCGTTGGCATCCAATACCTCCCTATCTACATAAAACACCAAGTTTGCCTCATTAATAACCCAGTTTTCTGACCTAATTTGCTCAATGATATTTTCACCTCCATTTTCCTCGAACAAATTAATTTCAGCATAGGTTCCAGGACCACCTTTTAAATAAACCCTAGAAGCATTTTCCCCATTGTTCAATGATTCTGCAATTACCGGATCATAGTTCTCTGCTGTTATCGTATTCACCGCATTTCCATTTACGGAACCACTAGATACCTGTGTAATGAAATTTAGGATAAAATCTTTCTCATTCTTTACGTTGGGCGTATCATCACTGGTATCATCTGCCGTACCGTTTGTGTCATAACTGTCATAGCTATACGTTACGGTGATATTTGCCGCCTTTAGATCGAACATGAAATATACCTCGTTATTGTCCTCATCCGTAATCGAGAAATGCAGCCCCCTTAAAAACTCCTTAAAGTTAGCTTGGCTCAACAATTCTGAACTACCTTCCTTATCCAATATATTGGTTTGAAAAAAAGCCTTGTCCAAAGGTACACGTATACCAGGGTTCAACTTTGTAGAGGTAAGCGACTCATCTACATCGGTCGTAGTTTCGTCATCCTCATTAGCAATCAATTTTTCTTTATTATCGATTTTCACCTCACCATCATACAATACGTCGGACACAAAAGAAGGTGAAATTTCCTGGGATGTAAAGTATTCTTGAGATTCCTGAAAATTTGCATTAGGATCAAGGTCTCTTAAAAAGTATGTAGACCTTTCAACCTTTAAATTAAACGTAGGCAGATTAACATCGGACGCTTCGTCAAAATATAGACTATTGTCAAACTTTTTACCATTTATGTAAATACTGTCCAGCACTATACGTTCGGCAAAGTTATTAGAAACAATGGGTTCATCATTACCATCATATAAACCATCACCATCTGCATCTACACTACTAGCATCCAAAGGATCGGTTCCCGCAGCTGTTTCCAATATATTGGAAACACCATCTTTATCATTATCATTATCCGGATTCAAAGGTTCATCATCAAATTCATCATTCACCCCATCATTATCACTATCCACCGTATTGGATTTTGTCAAAAATGGAATATATAAGTACACTTCTTCTACCGTTTCGTTTTCTTGAATAACGGTTATGGACTCCCCTTCTTCACCTGCACTATTTTCCTTTTCTTGAGAGAAACTACCAAAAGTTGGGTTCTGTAAAGACAGCAAAACCTGTGATGTTACAGAAGCTTGCGTTTTACCATAGATAGGATCGGTGTAAGTACCAAGTTGATAAATAGGCAATTTATTGGATTGTACTGCTTCAATATTCTTGTTATAAGCAAATACATCGTATTCCTCTTGGCCAGTAGAAAAGGGTTCATTACCCACAACTCCCGAACCAACCGTTGTCAAATCCTGTTCACAAGAAACCAAAACTGCCAATATCAAAAACATTCCCAAAAACCTGGGAGTGGCGGACTTATCAAAAAAATTCATTCAGATTATTTTAAAACTTCTGTGTTATAAAAATTAGCATAAGCCTCTTCAAATTCTTGAACAGGCACATATGGTAACACTGGTTTTTCTTGGTTGGATATGTGGTTTTCTAATTCTTCTGGAATTTCTTCCGATGCTAAAATAATGGCATCTGCATAATCTACGGCCACCTTTAACAAATTATTATATGTAGGCTCTGCCAAGGATGAAATAGCTTCTTCCGGAATTCCGTCAAAAGCAATCTTTTTAATCATCTCTGAATCTAAGGTGCCATCAAAAGTTTTACCGTAAACGGACAAGACTATCTTACTATCACCGAACAAAGGTTCATCTGCATAGTATTTTTTAAGATACAAAGGCAAAAGACTCGCCATCCATCCATGTACATGAATAATATCTGGTGACCAATTTAATTTTTTAACCGTTTCCATTACCCCTTTGGCAAAAAAGATTGCCCTTTGGTCGTTATCTGGAAACAACACCCCCTGTTTATCCGTAAACGTAGCCTTTCTCTTAAAATATTCTTCGTTATCTATAAAATAAACTTGAATACGTTCTTTAGGAATAGATGCTACCTTAATAATCAATGGCATATCCATATCATTAATTACCAAGTTCATACCAGAAAGACGTATTACTTCGTGCAGTTGATGCCTCCTCTCATTGATATTCCCATAACGAGGCATGAAAATCCTTATTTGGCCACCATTGCTGTTGACCATTCTAGGTGCTTCATAAGACATTAGGGAAACTTCGTTTTCGGGTAAGTAAGGAACTAATTCAGAAGATACAAATAATATCTTTTTACCATTCATAAAGGTTATATTTTATTTTTCACAAGAACGCAAGTGCAAAATTACAAAAAATATAGAGATTAGCAGTAATTATAGTAAGTTTGCTCGCTAAATTACATTTTACATGTTGGTAATCAAGACCAAAAACGACCTTAGGGCAGAACTGGACAAAATAGATAAGGAGCTAAGTTTGGGCTTTGTACCCACAATGGGCGCACTTCATGAAGGACACGTCTCGCTGATAAAAAGAGCGGCTGAAGAAAACAACCATGTTGTAATAAGTATTTTTGTAAACCCTACACAATTTAATAATAGTGAGGATTTGGAAAAATATCCTAAAACATTGGATAATGATATAAATTTAATTAGTACTGTAACGAATGATGCCATCGTTTTTGCCCCGTCCGTTACTGAAATCTATGAAAAAGACGTTACCCACAAACTATATGATTTTGACGGATTGGATAAGGTAATGGAAGGAGAATTCAGGGACAACCATTTTAATGGCGTTGGCACTATCGTAGAGAAATTACTTCGACTTGTTTCACCCAACAAAGCTTACTTTGGCGAAAAGGACTTTCAACAATTGCGTATTATTCAAAAAATGACAGAATTACAGCATATACCAGTTGAAATACTTGGCTGTGAAATTGTACGGGAAAAGAACGGACTTGCAATGAGCTCACGAAATGAAAGGTTGAGCGATGCCATACGACTAAAAGCTGCATTCATTTACGAAACACTAAAAACCGCTAAACAAAAATTTGGCACAGAAAATGTTGTAAGTATAAAGAATTGGGTGAATAAGGCTTTTGAGCAAAACGTTGATTTTCAATTAGAATATTTTGAAATAACCGATAGCGCAACCTTAACACCGGCAAAGAAGAAACACAATAATATTAAATATAGGGCGTTTATTGCAGCCTATGCCGAAAATGTTAGGCTTATAGATAATTTAGCCCTTAATTAACTAATTTAGAATGATGCAAGTACAAGTTGTAAAATCCAAGATACATAGAGTTAAGGTTACTGGCGCTGACCTCAACTATATTGGCAGCATAACCATTGATGAAGATTTAATGGATGCCGCTAATATTATAAGGGGAGAAAAGGTTCAAATCGTGAACAATAATAATGGCGAGCGTTTAGAAACCTATGCCATACCGGGACCAAGGTCTAGCGGAGAAATAACTTTGAACGGTGCCGCCGCAAGAAAGGTTGCCGTAGGAGACATCCTTATTCTTATTACCTATGCATGGATGGATATGGAATCTGCAAAAGAATTTAATCCTTCATTGGTTTTTCCTAACGAAGCAAACAATTTACTGACCTAAAATTGACGAACGGTCTAAAACATAAATTAAAGGTTATACTCCCAATTGCATTGGGAGTTTTTTTAGTTTGGTATTCTTACACTAGCACCACCCCAGAAAATAGATCTCAAATTCTATACTATATTAAGGAAGCAAATCCCTTGTATGTCTTTCTTTCCGTACTAATGGGTATTTTGGGACATATTTCAAGAGCCATAAGATGGAACTATCTTTTGGAACCACTAGGATATAAGCCCCGCATTACAAACAACATTCTGATTATCCTTACCTCTTATTTTGCCAACTTGGGCATACCTAGAACAGGTGAAGTTTTAAGAGCTACCGCACTAACCACGTATGAGAATGTTCCTTTTGAAAAAGGATTTGGAACAATAGTTACGGAAAGGGTTATAGATGTAATTATGTTATTGCTTATAGTTTTGATTACTTTTCTATTACAGTCCGAAATTATTATGGCCATGCTAATTGAGCGTGGCATTAATTTTACAGGAATCTTATTGCTTACCGGTGCCGGCATTTTCTTCCTTGTAATTTTCGTATTATTTATCAGAAAAAGTTCCAGTAGCATTGCCAAAAAAATAAAAATATTTGTAAAAGGCCTTATGGACGGGGTTTTCAGTATTTTTAAAATGAAGCATAAGTGGCTGTTCATCTTCCATACATTATTTATATGGGCGTGTTACATTGGTATGTTCTGGGTAATAAAATTTACCCTTTTAGAAACCTTGTCGCTATCTCTTGGACAATTGCTCGTAGCGTTTATTGCCGGTTCTTTTGCAATGGCCACGACTAATGGCGGAATAGGCCTTTATCCTATTGCGGTAAGCAGTGCTTTGGCCATTTTCGGCATAAGCACCGTTTCCGGAGATGCATTTGGGTGGATCATTTGGATCGCACAGACCTTGATGATAGTTGTTTTTGGTGCAATATCTTTTCTTTTATTACCGTTATTAAACAGAAACAGATAGCCGTCGCTATTTACAACTTGCTCTTTATGCGTAATTTCTTATTTATATACGCACTTTTTTTAAGTGTGATATCCTACTCTCAAGTTAGCCAAGAAATATTTGAATCTTTTAAGCTACAAGAAAGAAGAGACGTTCAATACTATTTTCCAGAAAATCTGGACGATACCAAAAAATACCCACTTATCATTGTATTGGACGGAGAATACCTTTTTGAACAAGTTGTGGCATCCTCTAAATTTTATAGTCAATTTCATGGTATGCCCCAAAGTATTGTTGTAGGCATAAACCAAAGTGAGAATGAACTTAGGTTTGAGGATTGCGCTTTTGATCCGGATAACGGGCTACCTTCTGAAAAAGGAAAAAGTTTTTATGAATTCATTGGTATGGAGCTTATTCCATATTTAGACCTTAACTATAGCACCGCTCCCTTTAAAATGATTGTTGGTTATGACATTACCGCCAATTTTGAGAATTATTGGTTATTTAAGGATAATTCTATTTTTGACGCTTATATCTGTATTTCCCCAACCCTGGCACCAGAAATGGAAACAAGGGTGCCCATGAGGCTAAATACATTTGACAACCAAATTTTTTATCAATTAATTGTTGAAGGTGAAGACAATAAGCAAACAAAAAAAATTATGGCAATGGACCAAGGTATTAAAGCTTTGGATAAAGAGTCTCTACATTATTATTTTGATGAATATAAAAATGCAGACCATATTTCTGTAGCTACGTACGGCATTGGAAAATCTTTTGATAATATTTTTGGCATCTTTAAACCCATTACACCTCAAGAATATAAATCACAGATACTTACGAGTGAAGAACCGGTATATACCTATCTAGAAAAAAAGTACCAAAATATTGTGGACATATTTGGTTTTAGTAAACCTGTAGAATTAAATGATATTATGGCCATATATGCCGCCTCAAGAAAAAAAGAGGATTTTGAATCCTTAAAACCTTTATCAGAACTATGCAAAAAAGAATATCCAGAAACCATGCTAGGTTTTTATTTTGAAGGTGAATACTATGAACAGTTAGGAGAACCCAAAAAAGCACTTAGAACATTTGAAAAAGCTTTTCAAATGAAAGAAATAGATTTTTTAACCAAAGAAATGGCACTTGAAAAAATGGATGCACTGAAA
Organism: Maribacter sp. LLG6340-A2; assembly: GCF_045057105.1. Lineage (GTDB taxonomy): Bacteria > Bacteroidota > Bacteroidia > Flavobacteriales > Flavobacteriaceae > Maribacter. Next base: position 1,503,287 of record NZ_CP159332.1, read on the forward strand.
GCTGATTTTGGCTTTTAAAAAGAATTAATAAACGGCTAGTCCCAAATTAGCCCAACCTACTTAATTATGATTAAAATTGACGCAATGTACTTCGTGTTTTCCGGAGTGCTCTTTACTTATTTTGGATTAAAAGGAGAATTTATCCTTACCTACAACGGCATTGCCCTTTTTATGGCATGGGCATCATTCTTTCTTGCATTTAGCGCTTTTAAAAAAGAAAGATCTAGTAA